>CAYYFR010000099.1:0-20465 GCA_964470865.1 uncultured Burkholderiales bacterium
GGCGCCAAGCTATGGATTTACGAGGGGCGCCTGGAGAAGGTGGTGACCTTCGGCGCGGTCAAGGGCAAGATCGGGGAAGTAGTGGCCGCAGCCGATGGCAAGCTCGTCGTCAGCTCTCAAAGCGGGCGTATCCACATCCTCAAGGCCAAGCTGGGCGAGGGCAAGAAAGTGGCGGGCGATGCGCTCGGGATTGCCGCGGGTTCGTTCCTGGGCACGTAGCCGCAGCCAGCACCATCGACGCCGCCGTCGGTCCCGAGTGCGGTACGCGCACGAGGGTCAGCCCTGCACCTGGCGCTTCCACAACTCCCACGGGCGACCAACCACACCGCGGTTGGTGGCTTCGGCCTGCCGGGCTTCGTCATCGTCGAGATAGGTGACCTCGCCGCCGAGTGCGATCGCGCGTTGCTGCAGTGAGGCGTTCTGTTCGGTGTAGATGGCACGGTACACCGCCACCGGAATCGACAGGCCGCATGCGACAAAGCCGTGACCGCGCATCAGCACCACGCTGCGGTCGCCCAGTTCCGCAGCCAGTGCCGCTCCATGCTCGCGCTTGCGCACCAGCATGTCGGTGCAGCCGAACGCATGGCGGATGTCGAACACCCGGGTCGCGCCGGAAAGGAACCCGCTCATGTGATAAATCGGCCGCAGACGCACCGACGAGGCCGCGAACGGGATCACCGATGGCGAGTGGCTGTGTACCACCGCGTGTATGTCCGGGCGTGCCTTGTAGATCTCGCCATGTATGTAGCGTTCCAGGTAGGCGGTGCGGGTATCTCCGCCCTGAGCGATGCAATCGAGGTCGAACACCATGATGTCGGCCGCTTCGACCAGTTCGGGGGCGCGCGAGCGCGACAGCAGGAATTTGCCAACATCTTCAGGGTGGCGTACGCTGACATGGCCGAAGCCGTCGACCACGCCTTGGCGCGCAAGTATGTGGTTGGCCACCACCACATCGGCGATGACTTCGGACAGGCTGCTAGATGAGCTCATGCGTCGGTCATCGGGAAAGTCGGGGTTTGCCGGCCGTGGCCTAGACCGAACTCAAGCGCACATTGGACATGGTCAGGCGCTCGACCAGGATCGACAGAAACGCACTGTCGAAATGATGGCGTGTGGCGTCGGAGGCGGAAGCCAGGGCTGCGGTGGGAACCGTGATGACCTTGGCATCGGTCATGCTGCTGACATCCGCGCCGCGCCGCTTTTCCTCGGACAGATAGGCCATCTCGCCGAAGCATTCACCGGTGTCCAGGATATTGAGCAGCTTGTTGCGGCGGGTCACCTTGACCTGGCCGGACGCCAGGATGCAGAAGAACGCGCCTTCGTCGCCCTCGCGCAGGATCATCTGCCCGGGCGGCAGGGCCTCAAACTTGGAGAAGCGCGCGACTTCCCATATTTCGACATCGGTGAAGCTCTTGAAGAACGGCAGGCTGCGCAAGGTGTTGAACTTTTCGCTGTCGGCGAATTCGGTATCCTCCTGCATCGCTTCGTTGCGAAAAGCTTCGGCAAGATCGAGCGAGAATTCGTCCCACTCCTTGTAGCGGTCGTCGAGGTCCTTGGCCATGGCCTTCTTGACGATCGCATCGACGCTTCTGGGAATCCCTTCCCGCAGCGCCGAGACCGGCGAGGGTTCGGTGTTGACGATCTGGTAGATCATCGAGAAGTTGTTGCTGGCCTGGAACGGCAACTGGCCGGCCAGCATCTGGTACATGACCACGCCCAGCGAATAGATGTCGGTCTGGTGCGTGAGCGGGTGTTCCTTGACCTGCTGTGGCGACATGTAGGCAGGCGAGCCGATACCGGCCACCTGGGTCTCGTCGACGCTGCCTGTGATCGCCGCGCCGAAGTCGGTGATCTTGACATCGAAGTCGCTGCCGTCGACCACCATGATATTGGCCGGCTTGATGTCGCGGTGGGTCACGCCAACCTTGTGTGCGAAGTCCAGTGCGCGAGTGCACTTGAAGATGATCTCGACGACTGTCTTGACCGGCAGCAGCTTGGCCGGATCGCAATATTTCTCCAGTGTGGTGCCGTTGACAAACTCAACGACGATGTATTTCTCTTCCTCGTCAGTGACCGCGTCGTAGATGGTGGCTATGTGGGGATGCGACAGCTTGCCGGCCAGCGAGGCTTCGGCGACGAAAAGCTTTCTGAAAAGATGGCCACGCTCTGGGTCTTTGAGGGCTTCGGCATGGACCCGCTTGACCGCGACCTGGCGGTTGTTGAACGGGTCCTGGCACAGATAGACGACGGACGTCGCACCTTCTCCAAGTTTGCGTACCACCTGGTATTTGCCGATTTTTTCCATGTCGAAATCCGTGCTCCCTTTGAAAACCAAGTCTACGCCATGCGCCGGCGCGCACGTTCGATTGCCGCACGTACTTGCGCCGGCGCGGTGGCGCCAATGTGGTTGCGGCTGGCGGCCGATCCTTCGAGCGTGAGCACATCATGTACCGATTCATCCACCAGAGGCGAAAAAGCCTGCAGTTCGGCCAGCGGCAGTTGCGCCAGATCCAGTTCGCGCCCTTCGGCGTGCCGTACCGCACGTGCCACCGCCTCATGCGCATCGCGAAACGGCAATCCTTTTTTCACCAGATAGTCGGCCAGATCGGTGGCGGTTGAAAAGCCTTCGAGGGCAGCTGCACGCATGCGCTCGGCGTTGACCTGGATCGAGCCGATCATGTCGGCGAAGATGGTGAGCGTATCCGACAAGGTGTCGATGGTGTCGAACAGCGGTTCCTTGTCTTCCTGGTTATCCTTGTTGTAGGCCAGCGGTTGACCCTTCATCAGGGTGATCAGACCCATCAGGTGGCCGACCACGCGGCCGGTCTTGCCGCGCGCCAGTTCCGGCACGTCGGGGTTCTTCTTCTGCGGCATGATCGACGAACCGGTGCAGAAGCGGTCGGCGACGCTGACAAAACCGTATCGCGGGCTCATCCACAGGATCAATTCCTCGGACAGCCTCGATACGTGCACCATGACGATTGCGGCACAAGACGAAAATTCGATCGCGAAATCACGGTCGGATACCGCGTCCAGCGAGTTTTCGCAGACTCCGTCGAAGCCCAATTCGCGCGCCACGAATGCGCGATCTATCGGAAAGCTGGTGCCGGCCAGCGCCGCGCTGCCCAGCGGCAGGCGGTTCATGCGCATGCGGCAATCGGCCAGGCGCGCGTGGTCGCGCTCGAACATCTCGAAATACGCCATCATGTGGTGGCCGAAGGTTACCGGCTGCGCCACCTGTAGATGCGTGAAGCCCGGCATCAGGGTATCGGCGGTCCGTTCAGCGACGCCGACCAGTGCTACTTGCAGGGCGCGCAGCAAGGTACAGAGGCGGGCGATTTCGTCGCGCAGGTAAAGGCGAATGTCTGTAGCCACCTGATCGTTGCGCGAGCGCCCGGTATGCAGGCGCTTGCCGGCATCGCCGACCAGAGTCGTCAGGCGCTTTTCGATGTTGAGGTGCACATCCTCGTCGTCCTCTGACCAGACAAATGCGCCTTGCGCGATCTCCTGGCCAATCTGCTTGAGCCCGCGCTCGATTTCGGTCAAGTCAGCCTGGCTGATGATGGCCTGCGCTGCGAGCATTTTCGCGTGCGCCAGGGATCCCCTGATATCAGCCGCTGCCAAACGCTGGTCGAACCAGACTGACGCGGTGTAGCGTTTGACCAGGGCGTCGACCGCCTCGCTGAAACGCCCTGACCATGCCTCTTTGCCTGCGGGTTTATCTGCCATACTTGGTCGGTCGCGCCCTTACGGGCGTAACTATATGTTTTTATAAGAAAAGTTGATAAGTATACAGCGCCAGACCGAGGTCGCACTGCCGGATTTTTGCAATCTGGGCGTGATGCTGCGCGTTCTGCTCCTGGTCAACATCATGTTGGGTGGGTATGCGCTGGTACAGAGCCGAGCGTTTGACGCCGCGATCTGGCTGCCCGCGTTTCTGGCAGCCGCATCGGTTATCGAACCGGTGCTCATCGCCAGCCTTGCTTTGCTATGCCCGCTGCGCCGCTTTTTGCGCAAGGCGGGCTATGCCGGTGGCATCCTGATCATCGGCCTGCTTGAACTTTTTCTGACAACCGGCTTACGCTGGATCACGCCAGGTGGCCTGGTTGCGGGCTGGGGCGGACTGCTGCATGACTGGCTGGTCACACTGGCTTGCGCGGCGGTGGTGCTGTACTACTTCAATCTGCGGGAACGTGCGTTTTCCCCTGCGCTGGCCGAAGCGCGTCTGCAGGCCCTGCAGGCACGCATCCGGCCACATTTCCTGTTCAACAGTCTGACCGCGGTGTTGAGCCTGATTCGCAGCGAGCCGCGGCGAGCCGAAGCGGCTTTGGAGGATTTGGCCGACTTGTTCCGCGTGTTGTTGCGTGAGCAACGCAAACTGGTGCCCCTGAACGAAGAGATCGACCTTTGCCAGCGCTATCTGCAGATCGAGACCCTGCGCCTGGGTGAACGCCTGCAGGTGGAATGGAAAGTCGATCCGAGTACCAGCGATACGGCGATGCCGCCGCTGATCCTGCAACCGCTGGTCGAAAACGCAGTGCACCACGGCATCGAGCCCGCGCACCTGCCCGGCACGATTGTCATTGCGGTAGTAAGGCGTGGCTCCCAGGTGGAGATCGAGATCGTCAATCCCATGGTCGAAGGCAATACCCAACCACCCGGCAGCGGTGGCATGGTGCGTACCGGCAATCATATGGCGCTGGACAATGTGCGCGAGCGCCTGGCCTTGCATTTCGATGTCGAGGCGCGCCTTGAAACCGCGTCCGGGTCGGGTGAATACCGGGTGCGCATCGTGGTTCCCTACCGGCGTTACGAGAATCGCGGCGAGGAGACAAAGGTATGAAACTATCCATCCTGATCGTCGACGACGAGGCGCCGGCGCGGCGCCGCATGCGCGACCTGTTGGGCGACCTCGCACCGGAGCTGCCGCTCGCCGTCGTAGGCGAAGCCGGCAACGGCCTCGAAGCGCTCGAGCAAGCACGGGTGTTGGCACCGAACCTGTTGCTGGCGGACCTGCAGATGCCGCGCATGAACGGCATCGAACTGGCGCAGCATCTGGCGAAAACAGAGTCGCCGCCGGCGGTGATTTTCGTCACCGCGCATGACGAATACGCGGTCCGTGCGTTTGAGGTCAACGCGCTCGATTACCTGATGAAGCCGGTGCGCGCAGCACGCCTCGCGCAGGCTCTACGCAAGGCCGCCGGCACCTTGCGGGGTCCTTCCGCCGAGGCCCTGGCACGCTCCAATCCCCAGGCCAGACGCTACCTTTCAATCAGCGAGCGCGGGCGCTTGACGCTGGTTCCGGTGGCCGATATCGTCTATCTGCGTGCCGAACTCAAGTACATCACGGTGCGCACCGAAGGCAAAGAGTACCTGCTGGAGGAATCGCTGATGCGGCTGGAAGAGGAATTCGCCGATCTGTTCGTGCGCGTGCACCGCAGTGCCCTGATCGCGCGCGACCGGATTGGCGGTTTCGAAAAGGCGCCGGTCGAGCACGAAGCCGATGCCGAGGGCGGTATGCAGTGGCAGGTAGTACTGCGCGGCGTGCCCGAACGTGTGCCGGTGAGTCGTCGCCAATGGGCCGCGGTCAAGGACCTGGTGCGCAATGCCTGAAACGCCGGAGTCGGCGATTCCAAGCTGCTAAAATCGCCGGCTTTCTTGTTAAGGTTGAACCACGCATGCCGACCCAGCGACTTGTCCAGTTGTACCGCCTGATGGCGCGCATCCGCGCTTTTGAAAACGCCGCCGAGATCGCCAGCCAGGGCGGGGTCGCGGCCTGGGGCCTGGCAGCTGCGGGCAAACCTGCACTGGTGCGCGGCCCGCTGCATTTGTCGACCGGCCAGGAAGCGGTCGCCGCCGGCGTCTGCAGCAACCTCATGCGCGAAGACCTGCTGACCTCGACCCACCGTGGCCATGGTCACACCCTGGCCAAGGGCGCTGACAGCACAAAAATGATGTGCGAGCTGTTCGGGCGTGCCACCGGCTACAACAAGGGCAAGGGCGGCTCGATGCATATCGCCGACTTTTCGGTTGGCATGCTGGGCGCCAACGGCGTGGTGGCCGCCGGCATGCCGATTGCCACCGGCGCCGCGCACGCATTGAAGATCCGAAAATTGCCGAATATCGTGGCCTGTTTTTTTGGTGACGGGGCGGCCAACCGCGGGCCATTCCTCGAAAGTCTCAACTGGGCGCAGGTCTATCGCCTGCCGGTGCTGTTCGTGTGCGAGGACAACCGCATCTCGGCCACCACGCCGACCGGCCCCATGACCGCAGGTGAAGGTGTGTCGGCACGCGCAGCTGCGCTGGGCATCGCTTCGGTCAGGCTTGATGGCAACGATGTCGAAGCTGTCGATGAAGCGGCCAGGCAACTGGTGGCCGAGGTACGGGGCGGCGGCGGACCACGTTTTCTGCATGCGGTGACCTATCGTTTCAAGGGGCATGTATCGGTCGATCCCGGGTCGTATCGCGATCCCTGCGAAGTTGAGGCCGCGCTCGAATTCGATCCGCTGTTGGTGGCGCGCCGCAAATGGATCGCCGATGGCAACGCCGGTGCGGTGCTCGACCAGATCGACAGCGACGCACGCGCTGAAATTGACGCCGCGCTCGCGGTTGCCGAGGCGGCGCCGTGGCCCGAAGCGGGCGCCGCCTACGAAGACATTGCCGACACCGGTGCCGGAGTGTGGAAATGAGCGCCGCCGCGACCAGCATGACTTACGCCCAGGCGGCTTGCCTGGCGCTGGCCGAGGCCATGCGTGCCGACGCTGCCATCATTGCTCTGGGGGAGGATCTCGGGCGCGGTGGCGTGTTCGGCCAGTATCGCGGCCTGCCGCAGGAGTTCGGTGCGCAGCGCATCATCGACACACCCATATCGGAGGCCAACATCATGGGGGCGGCCGTCGGCATGGCATTGGCCGGCTTGAAACCGGTGGTCGAGATGCGGGTGATCGACTTCGCCCTTTGCGCGATGGACGAGATCGTCAACCAGGCAGCCAAGAATCGTTACATGTTCGGTGGCCAGGGTCGGGTAGCGCTGATCGCGCGCATGCCGATCGGCATCTGGTCGGCGTCGGCTGCACAGCACTCGCAATCGCTCGAAGCCTGGTTTGCGCACATGCCGGGGCTGACGGTCGTAACGCCGGCCACGCCGCAAGACAACTACGGGCTGCTCAAGAGTTCTCTGGCCAGTGGCGACCCGATCATCTACATGGAGCACAAGGAGTTGTGGGGTGTCGAAGGCATGGTCACGCCGGGGCTCGCGGTGCCGCTGGGGCGCGCCAATTGCCTGCGTGAGGGCTCCGACCTCACACTGGTCACCTGGTCGCGCGGCGTGACGCCGGCGCTGGAGGCGGCCGCATCAATGGCTGCGGCGGGCATCGCCGTGGAGGTGATCGATTTGCGCACCCTCTGGCCGTGGGATCGCGAAGCTGTGTTCGCCTCGGCCGCCAGGACCGGCCGGCTGTTGGTGGTGCATGAGGCGGTGCAGGTGGCCGGTTTCGGCGCCGAGATCGCGGCCAGCGCGGCCGAGAACCTGGGCTGCAAGGTGGCGCGCCTGGGGGCACCGCGCATTCCGGTCGGCTATGCGCAGGTCCTGGAAAACGAGTCGCGCCTGAGCGCAGCCAAGATCGAGGCGTCGGCGCGCGCCCTGCTGCGATAGGCTGGGCATGGCGCAAGCGCAAGGCGAGGTTGTTCCCCCCGAAGAGCCGCGTGTACCGGTGAAATTCGAGGACATCGTTGGGGCGCTCGCGATGGGCGCCCTGTGCGTGATCACCTTCGTCAATGTACTGGTGCGGTACCTGACTGACGGATCGTTTGCCTGGACCGAGGAAATATCGATCTTTCTGATGATGGCGATGTCGCTGGTGGCAGGCGCTGCCGCAGTCGCACGCGACAAGCATATTCGCATCGAGTATTTTTATGCGCAGGGCTCGCAGGCGCGGCAGCGCAGGCTGGCCATCCTTTCGTCAGCCTGCATCCTCGCTTTCTTTGTGCTGCTGGCGGTGCTCGGCGCACGCATGGCCTGGGACGAATTTCACTTTGACGAGACCTCTCCCGGGATCGGCGTGCCGAAATGGATCTACACCATCTGGCTGCCGCTGCTGTCACTGGCGATCGCCGGCCGTGCGCTCGGGCTCCTCATCAGAACGTTCAGGCGGCCATGATCGGCTGGCTGCTGTTTTCGACATTCATCATTCTGATGCTGGCCGGCGTACCGATCGGCGTGGCCCTGGGTATTGGCGGGTCGCTGGCAATCGCCGCGGCCAATCTCGATACGCAGTGGTTCGGCTTGTTGGCCGCGCCGCAGAACTTTTACGCGGGGCTGGCCAAGTATCCCTTGCTGGCGCTGCCGATGTTCGTGCTGGTGGGGTCGATATTCGATCGCTCCGGCGTGGCGCAGCGCCTGGTCAATTTCGCCATAGCGATTGTCGGCCGTGGCTCGGGCATGTTGCCGCTGGTGGCGATCGCCGTGGCGATGTTTCTGGGCGGCATTTCGGGTTCCGGCCCGGCCAATGCGGCAGCGGTCGGGGGTGTGATGATCGGCGCGATGGCGCGTGCTGGCTATCCGCCAGCCTATTCGGCCAGCGTGATCGGTGCGGCGGCCGCGACCGATATCCTGATTCCACCTTCCATTGCATTCATCGTCTACAGCGTCCTGGTGCCGGGCGCCTCGGTACCGGCGTTGTTTGCGGCCGGCATGGTGCCCGGCGTGCTGGCTGGCCTGGCGTTGATCTTGCCGGCGGTATGGCTGGCGCGACGCCACGGCATGGGCGCCAACGAAGCGGACCTGCCGCGTCCGTCGGTGTGGACCAGCTTCAAGGAAAGCGTGTGGGGACTGGCCGCACCGGTGCTGATCTTGGGCGGCATGCGCGCCGGCTGGTTTACGCCGACCGAAGCGGCGGTAGTCGCGGTGGTGTATGGCCTCTTCGTCGGCATGGTGATCTATCGCACCATCAAGTGGCGCGACCTGTTTCCGATCTTCGCCGAGTCCGCCGAGCTCTCGGCGATCATCATGCTGGTGGTGGCGCTGGCCGGCATCTTCGCGTATTCGGTCAACACCTTGAGCCTGGCCGACCCGGTCACGCGCGCCATCACCGGATCGGGCCTGCCGGAAGCCGGTGTGCTTGCTTTGCTGGTGCTGATGCTCCTGGTGGTGGGCATGTTCCTCGATGGCGTATCGATCTTCCTGATCTTCATACCGCTTTTGATGCCCATCGCGATGTTCTACAAGTGGGACGTGGTGTGGTTCGGCATCATACTGACCATGATGGTGGCGGTTGGCCAGTTCACCCCGCCGATGGCGGTCAACCTGATGGTCAGTTGCAAGATTGCAGGCGTGCGCATGGAGCAGACGGTACCGTGGGTGGGCTGGTTGGTGATCAGTTTCATGCTGGCACTGTTGTTGGTGATAGTCTTTCCGGGTCTGGCACTGTGGCTGCCAAGGGTTTTGGGGTATTGAGGTTTTTTCTACACGAAGTCCGTTGACCCATGCCCCGGCCCGTTTCCTGTTTAGGAAGCGGGTGGGAGACGAACTTCGAATTTTTGCAAATGGAGATATCAACATGAAGCGCAGACATTTCGTTGCTGGTGCGGTCGCCGCTGGCGGCGCGATCGCCTTTCCGGCGATTGTCACCGGGCAATCGCAGTACAAGGCCGAGTACAAGCTTTCCACCGTGGTGGGGCCGGCGTTTCCGTGGGGCAGAGGCGGCGAGATCTGGGCCAATCTGGTCAAGGAAAAAACGGCGGGTCGCATCAATGTCAAGATGTATCCCGGGGTGTCCCTGGTGCAGGGCGACCAGACCCGCGAGTTCTCTGCCATTCGGCAGGGCGTGATCGACATGGCGATCGGCTCGACCATCAACTGGTCGCCGCAGATCAAGGAACTCAACCTGTTTTCGCTGCCGTTCCTGATGCCCGACTTTGCCGCTGTCGATGCCTTGACCCAGGGCGAGATCGGCAAACGCATGTTCGCCATCCTCGACAAGCAAGGCGTGGTACCGCTGGCCTGGGGCGAGAACGGCTTTCGCGAACTGACCAACTCCAAGCGTGAAGTACGCACCCCGGCCGACCTCAAGGGATTGAAGATCCGTATCGTCGGCTCACCCTTGTTCAACGATACCTTCACCGACTTGGGGGCCAACCCGACGCAAATGAGCTGGGCCGACGCGCAGCCCGCTTTTGCCTCCGGCGCGGTTGACGGGCAGGAAAACCCGATGTCGATCTTCACGGCCGCCAAGCTGCACACAGTGGGCCACAAGTTCTGCACCCTGTGGGGTTATGTCTGCGACCCGCTGGCTTTCGTGGTCAACAAGGAAGTCTGGGCCAGTTGGACAGCGGCCGACCGTGACGCGGTACGAGCCGCGGCAATCGAGGCGGGCAAGCAGGAAATGGCACTGGCGCGCAAGGGCATCACAAAGGATGACAGCAGCACCTATGCGCAAGTCGAGAGCTTCGGTGTGAAGCTGACGCGCCTGACCCCGGCGGAGCGTGAGCAGTTCGTCATCGCCACCCGCCGCGTGTACGCGCGCTGGAAGGCGCAGATCGGCAAGGAGCTGGTGGATCTGGCCGAGCAGTCGATCGCCAAGCGGAAGATCGTTTAAGCAGGCGCGGAATCCCGCGCTCTGTTGCCGCTGCAGATGCTGGCCTCCAGCCGCCCACCCGGGCGGCTTTTTTCTGCGGAGCCTTGATGGCCAGACCAATACTCGCAGTCGAGTCGGTGACCGAACTGGGTGACAACGTGCGCGGTGCGGTGCTGGTAGCCGGCTCGCACGGCGGCTTGATCGCCTGCTACCTGGGCGCCAGCGCCGGTGCCCATGCGCTGATTCTCAACGATGCCGGTGTTGGGCTGGATGGCGCCGGCGTCGCCGGACTGGCACAGCTCGATGCGATCGGCATGGCGGTGGCGACCGTGTCAAGCCTGAGTGCCCGCATTGGCGATGGGCAGGACAGTCTGGCGCGCGGCGTGATTTCGCATGCCAATCGAGCTGCGGCAAGGGCCGGGGTAGTCGTCGGCATGCATGCCCGTGAGGCAGCTTGTTTGCTTTGCCTGGCGTCGCCCGCGCACTCGAAGCCGCTGGCTTATGCAGACGCACGCTGGAAGCTGGGCATGCGGGGTTCCGCGGAAGTCTGGGCACTCGATTCGGTTGGCAAATTGGTGCCCGAGGACGATGGCAGGATCCTGCTGATCGGCTCGCATGGCGGCCTGCATGGCGGGCGACCGGACTCGGCGCTCAATCGTAACGCTCGTCCGGTGGCTGCGCGCGCCGCCGCGTTCAACGATGCGGGTGGCGGCATCGATGATGCAGGCTTCACGCGTCTGCCTGAGCTGGACGCGCGCGGGGTCGCGGCCGTGACGGTCAGTGCCGCTTCCGCGCGCATTGGTGACGGCCGCTCGATGTTCGAGTCAGGCCTTGTTTCGCGCTGCAATCAGGCAGCCCTGATCAGTGGGGCCCGCGTCGGAGCGACTTTGCGCCAGTGGGTATCGACACTGTGAGTCATCAGCACACAGGGTGAGGCGCTTGCACACGCTTGTCACCCGGAACTCGAACCCGGTGACATACGCGACAGCCCGAGTCGCAGTTGGAAACTATTGGGCACTACATTATTCATGACAAAAACAAGCTTCTTACGAGGCTGTCATGTTTTTGGCAAAGATCGATAGTTTGGCCGAGCCCGTTGGCAATCCACTGGTAGACTTAACGCGTTTCGGTGCCTCGCGGCAGTCTCTTGGCGCGAGGTTAAACGGGAATCAGGAGTCGGGAACGGGCTGCGCGTCCGCTTCCGACAACCTGAGCTGCCCCCGCAACGGTAAGCGCTGCGGGCCTTTTGGCCCGCGAGGCAAGGAAAGACACCACTGTTGGCGATGCAAGTGTCGTCGGCGGGAAGGTTCCTGTGCCAAATGCGTCAGCCCGGAGACCGGCCGGACAATCGTGAGTGGCTGCGGGGATGCGGTCAAGCTGACGCCGGCCGCTGCATTTCCGGTTTCTCCTCGTTCTATCCTCGACGCCGCTTTTCGCAACTTTTCGGGCCTGCGGGGACGCTGGCTCGTGCGAGGAGAATGTCTTGTCACAGTTGCTTTCATTCCGTCTGGCGCCGTTGGCGCTGGCCCTGGGGGGGGCTTTTGCAGCACCACAGGCCGCAACAGCAGCAGATCCCGTAGTGCGCATCGCAGCCGCTGGCGAGCCGCCGCAGGTTGTGGTTACCAGTTCGCGTTTCACCGAAGACTTCAACCCGGAACTTGCTGTCGGCACTGCGGTGATTCGCGCCGAGGACATCGCGCGCAGTGGCGCGACCAACGTCTACGAGGCCTTGCGCCGGCTGGGCGGCATCCATACCAGATCCAACGGACTGGGTACGCCCGACGACACGATTGACATGCGTGGCTTCGGTGTTACCGGCGATCAGAACACTCAGGTCCTGGTGGACGGTGTGCGTATTTCCGAGAATGAACTGCAAAGCGCGCGACTCTCCTCGGTGCCGCTTTCAAGCATTGAGCGCATCGAGATTGTGCGGGGCGGTGGTGCCGTTCTGTATGGCTCGGGCGCCACCGGGGGTGTCATCAACGTGATCACGAAAGCGGCACGCGCCGGTGCAAAGTCGATCAATATCGGCGTACTGAGCGGGAGCTTCGGCACCACCGATGTGCGTGCCGATTTCGGGATCGCCGGCGCCGCTATCGCGCTCGACTTTGCCGCCAACCGCTACTCAACCGACAACTATCGGATCAACAACGCGTCCGACAAGGAGAACCAGTCGGGACGGCTGCGCTGGTTTGGCGACAATGGGGAAATCGGTTTGCGCTTTGGCAGCGAACGCCAGCATGCGCGCTTGCCTGGTGTGCGCAGTGCGGCGCAGTTCATCACCGATGCGCGGGGCGCCAATACTCCCAACGAATGGGCCGACACCGATGCCAATCGCTACGTGGTCTACGGTGTCTATCGCTTCAGCATGGTCGAGATCGCGGTTGATATGTTTCGCCGCGACAAGGTGGATCGCTTCTACAACGACTTCGGCGGCGGCACAACCCAGTTCACCCGTAGCGGCACGAGCGTCGAAGGCGTCAGCCCGCGGATGCGTATCACCGCACCATTTTTCGGTCTGGCCAATCAGCTGGTGATCGGCTTCGACGGTTCGCGATGGCAGTACCGCAATCAGCAGGCCTTGCTGTTCGCCGGCAGCGCAAGTGAGGCATCCCTCGCTACAGCGTCGCTATCCGCCGACGAAACCGGTACGCAGAGTAATCGGGCCTGGTACTTCAAGGATGATGTTCAAGTGGGACCCGTGCGGGTGAGCTTCGGTGCGCGTCGTGAAGAACTCGACCTGAGCGCACAAAACCCGCTGGGTTTTCCCGCTCTCGCACCTGCGCACACGCATCGCAAGCTGCACGCCGAGGAACTTGGTGCGGTCTGGAGTTTCGCCCCGCAATGGTTGCTCTCGGGCAGGATAGGCAACAGTTATCGCATCGGCAATATCGACGAGAACCGCAATCGCTTTCCCGCGCCTGGCTTTCTTGTTCCGCAAACGTCGAAGGACGCCGAAGTCGGCGCCGCCTACGCATCGCGGACACTGGACGCCGGCATCCGCCTGTTCCGCCATCGTCTCGACAACGAAATCATGTTTGTTGCCGCACCGGCGCCTGTGTTCGGCAACAACATCAACCTTTCACCGACGCTGCGCGAGGGCTTCGAGGCCAGCGCCAAGTGGCGCCCGGGTGCAGCCATCGATATCAGTGCCTTCTACACGCAGGTGCGTGCGCGCTTTGTCAGCGGCAGGTTTTTTGGCATCGATGTTGCCGGCAAGGAGGTGCCGGTCGTGCCGCGCCAGCGCGCAACTCTTTCCGGCAACTGGCGCATCACACCGAACGATGCCCTCAATCTGGGGTGGCAGTACGTCGGCAGCCAGGTCTATGACAACGACCAGCCCAACGCCCTTGGCAGCAGGATTCCGTCCTATTCGACGATCGATGCCAAATACACGCGCCGCATTGGCAATGTCGACTTGAGCCTGATCGCCACCAACCTGGGCAATCGCGCTTACTTCGGCTACGGAGTGATTCGTGCGGGGACCGCGGTCACCAGCGTTTATCCGGAGCGCCGGCGCGGTGTTTTCCTGATGGTGTCGGCGCGATTTTGAACGCAACGCGAGGGGCCCGCTAGGTTTAGATGGGCGCCGAACCGGCACCAGCGTGCACCATGTGCGACCGGTGTCGCGCGGTGTTCGCATCGCTTCATTCTTCTGGGTGCAAAGCATGATTCGCGACGATGCCAGGCGGGCCCTGCGGTTCGACATGGACGACGCCATTAGCGGCATGCGCCAGGCGCACGGCGATACCGGCCCGGTCATCGCCCTGACCGGCACGTATCACAACCTGATCCGCACGTGGGCGGATGTTTGAACCGCAGGGGCAAGCTTGAGAGCCCTGCAATACTGTATTGGCTCGCAGAATCAACCCGTCTGCGGATGGCCGGGCCGATGCGTGCGGGTCGGGGACGGGCGCTTGCGCTTGGCGGGAACCGCTCAGACCTCGCGCACCGGGCCACGGTACTGCGCCACCAGTGAATCTGCACTCAGCAGGGTGATGCCCTCCACGGTTGCCTGGGCGATCAGGATTCGATCAAACGGATCCTTGTGCAACGACGGCAGTGATTCGACAGCCAAAGCGTGCTCGCTGTTGATCGGCAATTCGACATAGCCGTTGTCCAGCAACCCGCGACGCAGCAACCTTCACGTCACCCCTGAAAGGGAGACAAGGCCCCTCGACATGCGGCTCGTGTGTGCGTGCCAGCGCCTGAAAGTTACGCAGATCCAAAGGGACGAGCCGCGCAACCCCGGCCTTGCGCGCGGCCACAAGATGCAGGTAGTCGTACAGCGCATCCGCAGGTCAAGCGGTGAAAATCAATTTTCCCTGCGCGGTGAGGCGCAGGCGGTAGGTCCGTTCGATGTTGTTCGATCATGACTTCCTGGGCCTGACCGAACAAATCCTGCCCGCGGAAGTGCGGTGCAAAGGCGGGGCCGCGATTGGCGGGCCGCTCAGGTGAGCAGTCTGCCGGCGCTCCCTGAGCGCGACTCCCCGGCAGGCTCGTCACGGCGCAGCTATCTCCAGCCGGCGCGATCGACGATTCTCTGCGCCATGGGTGTGTTCTTGCCGAAAACCGCCGGTCCGATGTTGTCCATCTTGAACTTGCCTAGCGAATCGAGCTCGGCGTTTTTCACTGTCACCGATTTCACCGTCGGCCATTCGTTGTTGCCGTCAGCGAAATAGACCTGGGCCTGATCGCTTGCCAGGTATTCGAGGAACTTGACCGCGGCTTCCTTGTTCGGCGCGTTCTTGAGCATCGCACCGCCCGAGATGTTGACGTGGGTGCCATAGCTGGTCTGGTTGGGCCAAACCAAGCCGACCTTCCTGACCAGTTCCTGCTCGTCCGGTTTGGTCGATTTGAGCAGGCGCACCCAATAGTAGGTGTTGGTCAGCGCGACCGCGCATTCACCGCTTGCCACCGCCTTGATCTGGTCGGTATCGCCGCCTGCCGGCTTGCGCGCCAGATTGGCCACGATCCCCTTGGCCCACGCTTCCGCTTTTGCCTCGCCGTCGTGTTCCGCAACTGCGGCCACCAGTGAAAGCATGTAGGGGTGCGACCCGGAGCGCGTGCAGACCTTGCCCTTCAATTTCGGATCGGCGAGAGCTTCGTAGCTGGCGACGTCAGCCGGCTTGAGCGCCACCTTGTTGTAGACGATCACGCGGGCACGGGTGGAAAAGCCGAACCAGTTACCGTCGCGGTCGCGCATCTCGGCCGGGATGCGCGCTTCCAGCAGCGCCGACTTGACCGGCGCGTACAGGCCCATTTGCTGCGCGTTCCACAGACGCGCGGCGTCGACCAGCAAGAGTACGTCCGCCGGACTGTTGGCGCCTTCGGTTTTGAGGCGTTCCAGCAACTGCTCGTCGCCGGCGTCGATGCGGTTGATGCGGATGCCGGTGGCTTTGGTGAAATTGGCGTACAGCGCTTCATCGGTCGAGTAGTGGCGCGCGGAATACAGGTTCAACACCCTTTCCTGGGCAAATCCGGGTTGGAGAAGGAGGCTGGCAGCAATTGCAGTGGCGCCGACGGCAAATTTAATCAGTTGCATGGTTAAGGCTCATATGAAGTGTGTGGATGAGAAGTATTATCATCTTTGACCCATTTGTCAATAAGAATAATTCTTGTTCGCATTGACGAGAATGTTGCGCAGTTCGCAACCGCCGCTCGCTTATCCCGTGCCCGCGAAGCGGTTTCGCATCGTACCGATTTGCCTGAACTACATGGGGCGTACGATTGATCGTGTGTTTGCATGCCGAATGCCGCAGCGCCCGAAACGAGCATGCGACGCTTGATATACTAATTGCATATCAAGTTTTGATCGTGGCATCAGCCAAGGCAGCCTTGGCCGCTGGTACACGCCTGCGGTTGCCGAGATCCTTGAAGCGCGTGCTTCGAGGAAATCCTTCCAACCCGTCTTTCGTGCAGTCGCGGCGGACGACACCGTGGCAAAGTTTGCCGGCGTTGCCGGTAACAAGGGGTAGGAAAAATTCCTCAGCCAGGCCGCAAGGGTGCAGCAGGACAAGGTCCGGGTGGCGCTACCCGCCGAGGGCTTGTATTGGCCGAGCCATCGTCCGGCAACATGCACAATGCCGCGCCAGGCTCCGCAGCGGGAGGGGCGGCGAGCCTCTCGCCGGATCTCACGGGAAGCCTCACCGATCGGGCTTACAGCGACCTGGAGGAACTGATCGTCACCTTGCAACTGGCCCCCGGCAGCGCGGTCTCCGAGGCTGAGCTGTCGCAGCGCCTGGGCATCGGCCGCACGCCGATTCGCGAAGCCTTGCAGCGTCTCGCGCGTGAGCACATGGTGACGATCCTGCCGCGTCGCGGCATCATCGTGGCCGAGATCAACGTCAAAAGCCAGTTGCGGCTGCTTGAAGTGCGGCGCGAGGTCGAGCGACTGGTGGCCAGGAGCGCGGCGCGGCGCGCCACTGTGGAGGAGCGCGCCCGCTTCAACGAGATCGCGTTTGCGTTCGAAGAGAGCGCGCGCAGCAAGGATGAAGTCACATTCATCCGCATCGATCGCGAATACAACGAACTTTCGGTGGCCGCCGCGCACAACGAATTTGCCGCCGGCGCCATGGGACTCATGCATTCCCTGTCGCGGCGTTTCTGGTATCTGCACTACAGGCAGACTGCAGACATGCCACTGACGGCCAAGCTGCATGCCGACATCGCGCGGGCCATAGCAGCCGGCGATGTGACGGGCGCCGCAGCCGCGTCGGACGCCTTGCTCGACAGCATCGAGGCCTTTACCCGCGCCACCGTCAGTACGGATTTCTGAGTTGCGGCCGCGGCGCCGGTCCGGGCCGGGAAATGCTGCTTGACAGATAGCGCCGATCGCCATGAGAATTCGCAGATATACGCTTGATATATCAGATGTACCTCCGGTGCTTCCGGCAGCACCCGGAAACTCAAGGAGAATCCCCATGATGACCGAACGCCAGAACAAGTTTCGCGAGCAATACAAGGCCGCCATCAGCCCGTATTACAGCGGGCTATTGCACATTGCCGTAATGTATGGCGTCGGCTTGGGCGCGATCTGGTGGTCTGTCGGTAGGCTGGAAAACGCAACCTGGGAATGGCTGCTGGTGATCCCGGTATTTCTGGCCGGCAACTTTGTCGAATGGGCGATGCATCGTTACGTGATGCACCGGTTGGTCGACGTATTCGCGCTGCGCGCGATCTATGACCGCCATACACGCCAGCATCACCAGTACTTCACCGACAACGATGCGACCATCGATACGGTGCGTGAATTCCGCATTGTGTTCTTCCCGTGGCGCGTGCTTGCCGTGTTCGCCACCGCCGGCCTCGTGCTGGGCTATGTCGCTTCGCTCGCAATCAATCCGAACGCGGGCCATATCCTTTTCATCACGATGCTCGGCCAGTACCTGATCTACGAATCGTTCCACTATTGCTGCCATGTGCACGAGAACTGGTTCGTGCGCAACATGCCTTTCATCAACACCATCCGGCGTCACCATACCGCGCATCACAACCAGGGCATCATGATGAAGTACAACATGAACCTGACTTTTCCGATTGCCGACTGGTTGATGGGCTCCAGCGACGTCAAGCGTGGCTTGCTGGGCACCCTGTTCAACGGTTACAACGAAGAGCATGTGCGCCCGGAGTTGAAACCCGTAATCGCGCGTTTCCGTCTTGAGTCTGCACCGGTCACCCTCGACGGGCCGGTTCTCAACGCCGAGGAAGAGCGGCGCCTGGCCAACGCTTGAGGCGCGGTAGTATCAGTGCTGTGCCTTTTTCCAGTCTGCCGAAAATCCGGCAGACTGCTTGTACCGGTTTACATAACTCACATCAATCCAGGAGACAAAGATGCAACGCAGAAAATTTCTGACCGGCGCCGCTGTTGGTGCCGGCGCCACGCTGGCGGCGCCTGCAGTCCATGCCCAGGCCCCCTCGGTCAAGTGGCGCATGGCGGCGAGCTTTCCCAAGACGCTCGACACCTGCTATGGCTCGACCGACGAAATGGTGCGGCGCATCGCCGAGTTGACCGATGGCAGATTCGAGATCAAGCTCTTCGGCCCGGGTGAGATCGTGCCCGGTTTGCAGGTGATGGACGCGGTATCGAACGGCACGGTCGAAGCGGGGCAAGCCTTCTCGTCGTTTTATTTCGGCAAGGACCCGGCGCTGATTTTCGACGCCGGCATCGCTTTCGGTCTCAATCCGCGTCAGAACGCGGCCTGGATGTACTACGGCGGCGGCCTGCAGATGGTGCGCGAGCAGTATGCCAAGCACAACTGCATGGCGATGCCATGCGGCAATTTCGGCGTGCAGATGGGCGGCTGGTTCCGCAAGGAGATCAAGAGTGTCGCCGATCTCAAAGGTCTGAAAATGCGCATAGGCGGCTTTGGTGGCCTGGCGCTGGCAAAACTGGGCGTGGTACCACAGCAGCTCGCCGCCGGCGACATCTATCCCGCGCTTGAGCGCGGCACCATCGATGCCGCCGAGTTCGTAGGTCCCTATGACGACGAAAAACTCGGACTCTCGAAAGTCACAAAATACTACTATTCGCCTGGCTGGTGGGAGGGCAGCGCGCAAATGACAGCCCTGGTCGGCTTGAAGGCCTGGGAAGCCTTGCCCAAGTCATTCCAGGCGGCCTTCGAGACCGCGGCCACCGAGCAGTATGTACGCATGCTGGCCAACTACGACTCGAAGAATCCGAATGCGCTCAAGCGCCTGGTGGGCGGCGGCACCCAGCTGCGCTGGTTCCCGAAAGACGTGATGGAAGCGGCCTACAAGGCAACCAACGAGTTGATCGCGGAGTATTCGCAGAAGAATGCGGATTTCGGCAAGTTCTACGCGTCATGGTCGAAGTTTCGCGACGAGCAATCGACCTGGTATCGGGTTGCCGATCATTATCTGGATACCTATACCCTGGGCCAGTTGGCACGCAAGAAGGGCTGATGGCCTGGTTGAACGTCGGGCGCTGCTGACGGCTGCGACAGTCCTGTCCCAGTGCGGATCGACCGGCTCTGCACTTGGGGCAAACGCCTGCCACAGCAGTGCAGCGTGCCTGTCGGCGGCGGCATGTGGCCGCCGACAAGCGTTTGTGAGGCCTATGCTTGGTCGCGAACCTTGCGCGCTGCCGCAGGCGCTTTCTGCTGAATCGCTTGAATTGGCGGCAGGGCTTCGATGATGGCGTTGCCAGCGGTGTGCAGCAAACCTGCGAGTTGATTTTCATTCAAATTCGCGAAACGCTGCCGGCTGATGATGAATCCCAGTGCGGCAGTCAGCCGCCGCGCCGGGTACGAAAGCGGCACACCAATGCCGCAAAGCCCCGGATCCAGTTCGCCGTGCGTCACGCAGTAACCGGCGCTGCGAATCGCTTTTACATGCGCCAGCAGGGCAGCGAAGTCGGCAGCAAACGGGCTTGCGTGCGCCTCGTCAGGGTTGGCCTCGTAGAGCCTGCGCAACCGTCCCCGCGGAAGAGTCGCCAATACCGCTTTGGAGAGCATGCCGCGATAAAGCGGCATGCGCCGCCCGCGCCCATAGCTCGGGCTCACGCTTTCGACCCCGTGCTCCTGGTGAATGGTGATGATGCGCTCGCCGTAAATGGTGCCCAGCACCACGTCGCAAGCGCTGTCGTCGGCCAGTGCCCGCATCACACGTTGGGCGGCACCCAGCAACGGATCGCCGACGCGGATGCGATGGTCAAGTTCGATCACCCGGGGCCCCAGCATGTAGGTGCCGCCGGCATCGCGCCGCAACAGGCCAGCCTCACCCAGTTGGTGCACATAGCGGTAGCCGGTCGGCAGCGAATAGCCCAGGCGCTCCGCGATCGCGTCCGCGGTCCAAACCGAAGCGCCCTCGTCGAACAGGTCGAGGATGGCCAGCATGCGTGCGAGGCTGCTCATTACACTACCGTCCCGC
>CAYYFR010000100.1:0-20398 GCA_964470865.1 uncultured Burkholderiales bacterium
GGCGCGCGCCGAGTGTTGCAGCTTGGCGATCGCGTCGGGGGTCCACATGTGCTCCTCGCCGCGAATGCGGAACGCGTATTCCCCGCCGGCATCGAGCATGTTGGCCAGAACCGGACTGGCGCCGAAGGCCTGCTGGTGCAGGCGCACCGCTTCCTCGGCGACTTCGAAAATGCCGATGCCTTCGACGTTCGAAGCGGTGCCACGGAAGTACTTGTTGACCAGCGCGCTGCTCAAGCCGATGGCCTCGAAGATCTGTGCCCCGCAATAGCTCATGTAGGTCGAGATCCCCATCTTGGAGAACACCTTCATGAGACCTTTGCCGATCGCCTTCTGGTAGTTGTAAAGCGCTTTTTCGGGTGACAGGTCACCCGACAGGCCGCGTGCCATCGCCGCCAGGGTTTCCAGTGCCAGGTAGGGATGGATGGCTTCGGCACCGTAGCCGGCCAGGAGCGCGAAGTGATGCACTTCGCGGGCCGAGCCGGTTTCGACCACCAGGCCGGTGGTGGTGCGCAAGCCCTTGTGCACCAGGTGATGGTGAATCGCGCTGGTGGCCAGGAGCGCCGGGATCGGCACGCTTTGCGCATCGACCCTGCGGTCCGACACGACCAAAAGGTTGTGCCCGGTCTTGAGTGCATCGACCGCCTCGGCGCACAGCGAGGCCAGGCGTGCCTCGATGCCGGCCTTGCCCCAGGCCACGGGATAGCAGATGTCGAGCTCGTAGGACTTGAATTTTCCGCCTGTATGCTTGTCGATCTCGCGGATCTTCGCCATGTCATGAAAGTCGAGGATCGGCTGGGTCACTTCCAGGCGCATCGGCGGGTTGATGTTGTCCTTGTCGAGCAGGTTCGGGCGCGGCCCGACAAAAGTGACCAGCGACATCACCATCTGCTCGCGGATCGGGTCGATCGGCGGGTTGGTAACCTGGGCGAACAGTTGCTTGAAGTAGTGGTACAGCGGCTTGAGTTTGTTTGACATCACCGCCAGCGGCGAGTCGTTGCCCATCGAGCCGATGGCTTCCTCGGCGCTGAGCGCCATCGGGCTCATCAGGAACTTGAGGTCTTCCTGGGTGTAGCCGAATGCCTGCTGACGATCCAGCAACGACACCTCCGAAGGGGGCAATTCAACGCGGGTGGCGACATCGTCTAAGCGCACGCGCACGCTGTCGATCCATGATTTGTAGGGCCGCGCGTTGGCGTAGGTGTCCTTGATCTCCTTGTCGTCGATGATGCGGCCCTGCTCAAGGTCGATGACGAACATCTTGCCTGGCTGCAGGCGCCACTTCTTGATGATCTTGGATTCAGGGATCGGCAAGACGCCTACTTCGGAAGCCATGACCACGAAATCGTCGTCGGTGACTATGTAGCGGGCCGGACGCAAGCCGTTGCGATCAAGCGTCCCGCCGATATGCCGGCCGTCGGTGAATGCCATGGCCGCAGGTCCGTCCCATGGCTCCATCATTGCAGCGTGGTACTCGTAGAAGGCGCGACGATTGTCGTCCATCAGCGTGTGCTGCTCCCAGGCCTCTGGAATCATCATCATCATGGCCTGCGGTAGCGCGTAGCCAGCCATCACCAGCAGTTCGAGCGCGTTGTCGAAGCAGGCGGTGTCGCTCTGGCCTTCGTATATCAAGGGGAACAGTTTTTTCAGGTCGTCGCCCAGGACCGCGGACTTCATCACGCCTTCGCGCGCGCGCATCCAGTTGAAGTTGCCCTTGACGGTGTTGATCTCGCCGTTGTGCGCGATCATCCGGTACGGATGCGCCAGCGGCCATTCGGGAAAGGTGTTGGTCGAGAAGCGCTGATGCACCAGCGCCAGCGCCGAGATGCAGCGCGGGTCCTGCAAGTCCTTGTAATAGACGCCGACCTGATCGGCCAGCAGCAGGCCCTTGTAAACCACGGTGCGCGCCGACATCGATGGCACGAAGAACTCGCGGCCGTGGATCAGGTTGAGCGCCTGGATGGCATGGCCGCTGGACTTGCGGATCACATACAGTTTGCGCTCGAGCGCGTCGGTGACCATGATGTCGGGGCCGCGGCCGATGAAAATCTGGCGAATCACAGGCTCCTTGGCACGTACCGTGGGTGACATCGGCATTGCCGTATCGATCGGTACATCGCGCCAGCCAAGCACCACCTGATTCTCAGCCCGCACGGCACGTTCGATCTCCTGCTCACAGGCCAGGCGCGACGCGTGCTCCTTGGGCAGGAACACCATGCCGACCCCGTATTCGCCTGGCGGTGGCAGGACCACATCCAGTTTGGCCAGTTCCTCGCGATACAGTTGATCCGGCATCTGCAGCAGGATGCCGGCGCCGTCGCCCATCAGCGCATCGGCCCCGACGGCGCCGCGATGGTCCAGATTTTTGAGAATCAGCAAGCCTTGTTCGATGATCGAGTGCGATCGCTTACCCTTGATGTGCGCCACGAACCCGACGCCACAGGCGTCGTGCTCGTTACGTGGGTCATATAGGCCTTGCGCTTGCGGGGCGGCGGAAATCGGGACCATGGCATTCCTCTTGCTCAAGCTGTTGCAATGCAACGCAACAACTACGGACAAGCACTATACGCTTGCAACAACTGTCGCTCAAGCAAATTAAATAAGGTCAGACCCTATTTAACTATTCTTCCTGCGAGTTTGTAATTAAATAGGGTCAGATAAAGTTTTGCGCGGCCGTCCCCGTGGTAGCGGCCGGCCGCGACGCGGCAAAGTCAGGCCGGCAAGGCTTGGGCCGTCAGGACCCAGGACCCAGCCCTTGCGCGTCGCCTCGGCAATTTCGAATTGGTCAGCGTTGCGCAAACCAGCGCTCACCAACTCTTGATACTTGGCTTCACGCGAAAACGGGGTGTTTCCCAGAGCCCAGAAAAGCGGGTGCTCACGTACCAGCGGATTGACCCGTTGGCCACAGTTGTGCATATAGCTGGACCACGGATAGTCGATCGCACTCATCGCCAAGCCGGCTTGCACCGGATTGAGTTCAATATAGGTCATGCACTTGAAAAGGTAGTGCTCACTATCAATCAACGTTGCCCGGAAACGACCTTCCCACAGAGAGCCATGGCGGCCGGAGGAGGCGTTGTAGTAACGCACATAGCTGCGGCCAAGTGCCTGCATCATGGCAGACAAGCCGTTTTGGGTAGCTGGCGTTGCGAGCAGCTGAAAGTGATCGGGCAGCAGCGCGAAGGCATGGATGGCGACGTTGAATCGACGCGCGGCGCCGAGCAAAAGCGTCAACATGTGCTCGTAATCAACCGGCGCGCGAAACACGGGAAGCGTGCTGATCCCGCGCTGGATAATGTGGTGTGGGTGCCCGGGCAGCACCAGGCGCGCAAGTCGGGCCATTCGAACCTGACGCGGGAGAGCGTCATTTAAATAGGGTCAGACCCTATTTTAGATCAGATATCCTCAACCGCAAACAGACGTCGGTGCTCACGCATCGCGTAACGATCTGTCATGCCGGAGATATAGTCGGCAACCGCGCGCGCGCGGTCGATGTCGGCCTTTGCCTGGTACTGTGGCGGCAACAAGCGCGGATCACTCATGAATGCACCAAACAGTTCACCAACTATGCGCCTGCCTTTGGTGCTCATGCGCTGCACCTTGTAGTGCTGATACAGCTTGTCGCGCAAGAAACGCTTGAGCTCAAGCGACTCGGCGCGCACCTCTTCACTGTGCATGACCAGCGGCGGTGCGGCGCGCACCGCCGCGATGCTCTCTGGCCCGCGTTGGGTCAATCGTTCATTGGTGGTGTCGACCAAGTCACGCACCAGTGTGTTGATCATGCGACGAATGGTTTCGTTGATGCGGCGCCTTTCGGCAACGTCCGGAAACAAGGTCAGCGCGATTCGGAAGTGCCGTTGGAACAGCGGCACTTCGGCCAATTGCTCCAGATCGATCAATCCCGACCGCAGGCCATCATCGATGTCATGGTTGTTGTAGGCGATCTCATCGGCCAGGTTGGTGATCTGCGCCTCGAGTGACGGCTGGGTGCCATCGATGAAGCGCCGGCCGACATCACCCAGTGACGCTGCGATGTCCGCAGAGCAATGTTTGAGGATGCCTTCGCGCGTTTCGAAGGTCAGGTTGAGGCCATCGAACGCGCCGTAGCGCTCTTCGAGAATGTCGACTACGCGCAGGCTTTGCAGATTGTGCTCGAAGCCGCCGTAGCCCTGCATGCATTCGTTGAGCGCATCCTGGCCGGCGTGGCCGAAGGGGGTATGGCCAAGGTCATGCGCCAGTGCGATTGCTTCGGCGAGATCCTCATCCAGACGCAGACTGCGAGCAATCGAGCGGGCCAGTTGCGCGACCTCGATTGAATGGGTCAGCCGCGTGCGGAACAGGTCGCCTTCGTGATTGACAAAAACCTGGGTCTTGTATTCGAGGCGACGAAACGCATTCGAATGAATCACCCGGTCGCGATCGCGTTGAAACTCGGCGCGCGATGCCGAGCTTTCCTCCGGCCAGCGCCTGCCCTGCGAAGCAGCTGAGTGGGCCGCATACGCGGCCGGCATGCTCATGGCGCGGCCACGGCCGCCCGGGCGCATTGCGCCAGGGTCGGCGCAACCAGATCGTCGGCGACCGGGGCGACGAAGGCTTCACCCAGCCGCTTGAGCAGCACATAGCGAACCGTGCCGGCTTCGGCCTTTTTGTCGATCCGCATCAGTTCGAAGTAGCGTGCAGCCGGCAAGGCCGGGCCTTCCACCGGCAAACCGGCGCGGGCGATCAGCGTGCGCAGGCGTTCAAGGTCGGTGCGTGCAAGACGGCCCAGACGACACGACAAATCCGCCGCCATCACCATGCCGGCAGCCACCGCTTCCCCGTGCAGCCAGATGCCGTAGCCCATGCCGGCCTCGATGGCATGACCGAAGGTATGTCCGAGATTGAGCCAGGCCCGAATCCCGGTTTCACGCTCGTCCTGAACCACGATCTCTGCCTTGATTTCACACGAGCGGCGAATCGCATGCGCCAGTGCCGCAGCGTCGCGTCGCAGAAGGGCATCAAGATTGACCTCAAGCCAGGCAAGAAACTCCGCATCGTAGATAAAGCCGTACTTCACGACTTCGGCCAAGCCAGAGCGGAACTCGCGTTGCGGGAGGCTGACCAAGGTACCGGTATCGGCGAGTACCAGAATCGGCTGGTGGAACGCGCCGATCATGTTTTTCCCGGACGGGTGATTGATCGCGGTCTTGCCGCCAACCGAGGAGTCCACCTGTGCCAGCAATGTGGTCGGCACCTGGATGAAGGGCACCCCGCGCTGATAGATGGCTGCCGCAAACCCGGTAAGGTCACCGATCACGCCGCCGCCCAAGGCGATGAGGGTGGTCTTGCGGTCACAATGCTGCGCCAGCAACGCGGAATGAATCTGGTTGAGTGTTTCCCAGGTCTTGGCGGCTTCGCCATCTGGCAGGACGATCTCGATGGCGTGCAGTCCAGCACCGGCAAGGCTTGCGCGCAGGCGCGCGAGAAAGTACGGCGCTATGCGGTCGCTGGTCACAATCGCGGCGCGTCCGCGAATGCACCCCTTGAAGTGGGCGGAGTCATCGATCAACGCCGGGCCGACCAGAATCGGATACGAACGCTCACCTAGATTGACGCGAAGTTCATCCATGTATTTCTTATTTGTTGCTCGAGTTTTCCCGCCAGTTGGTGCGGGCTCTGGCGGCCGGTATCGACGATCAGATGTGCGGTTTCGCGGTAAAGCGGGTCACGCTCGGCGTAAAGCTGCTTGAGCCGCGCTTCAGGGTCGGCAGTGCGCAGCAGTGGGCGATTGCGATCCTGCTGGGTGCGCTGCCAGAGATCTGACGCTTGTGCATGCAGGTAGACCACGAAGCCGGTTGACTTCAAGGCAGCCCGGTTGGCGGGGTCGATGATCGCACCACCGCCTGTGGCCAGCACGATGCTGCTGCGCTTCGTCAATTCGGCGATCACCTGGGACTCGCGCTGGCGAAACCCGGCCTCGCCTTCAATTTCAAAAATGACCGGTACTTTGACCCCGGTACGGGCCTCGATCTCATGGTCGGAATCGAAAAACGAACGCGAAAAATGCCGGGCGAGAATTCGACCGACAGTGGTCTTGCCGGCACCCATCAGGCCGACCAGATAGAGGTTTTGTTCCTGGGATTCCACAACTTGAATTTTATCAGCCGTAGTTGTAGCAATTCACGGCGAAAAAAAGGCCGGGCATGACCCGGCCTTTCAAGATCAACAGGTGTTAGCGCACGCTCAGGCGGTCGCTGACCACTCGCGGAGTGATGAACACCAACAGTTCGGTCTTGTCGTTGCTGCGTTGCGTGTTGCGAAACAGGTTGCCAAACACCGGTAGGTCGCCAAAAAAAGGTACCTTCGTCAGCGAGTCGCGTTCGTTTTGCGTGTAGATGCCACCAATGACGACCGTGCCGCCGTTGTCGACTAGCACTTGCGTCTTGACAGATTTCGTGTCGATGGCGAAGCCGGCGGTTGTGACCTGGCCGACCGAGTCCTTGTTCACCTGTACATCCATGATGATGTTGCCCTCGGGGGTGATCTGCGGCTTGACCTTGAGGCTCAAATTGGCCTTGCGAAAGGTAACCGAGGTGGCGCCGCTACTGGTAGCCTGCTGGTACGGCAACTCGGTGCCCTGTTCAATGGTCGCCTCGACTTGGTCGGCAGTCAGGACCCTGGGGGCAGAGATGATCTTGCCCTTGCCTTCGGCCTCGATCGCGGAGATTTCGAGATTGATGAAGCGGCTGAAGCTGTTGGTGAAAAGGGAGATGGCGAGACTACCGGCATTGATGCCGTTGATGCCCTGCGCAGGCATGCTGACGTTCTGGGTGTTCGGAATGTAGCTTGTCCCGGTCACCGCAGCCTGCAGGTTCTGTTCGCCCACACCCAGGTAGTTGCCACTGAATCCGAGCCGCAGGCCGCTGTTGCCCGCGATTCCCGTCCCAGGGAGTGACTGCCCCCTGATTGCCGCCGTATTTCCGGTACCCAGCCGCACACCAAGATTCTTGCTGAATGAATCAGTCGCCTCGACGATCCTGGCCTCAATCAGCACCTGGCGCACCGAGATGTCGATCTTGGTAATCAACCGACGCACCTCCTCAAGCCTGGTCGGGGTGTCCTGTACGAACAGCTGGTTGGTGCGCGCATCGACCACCGCGCTGCCGCGCTTGGAAAGGATCTTCTGCGTCGGATCTGCCAGCAAGGTGCGCACGTCCGAGGCCTTCTGGTAGTTGAGCTGGAAACTCTCGGTACGCGTGGGCTCAAGGTCGGAAATTTGAACGCGTTGCTCGAGGTCAAGCTTTTCCTTGGTGGCAAGCTCGTCGCGCGGCGCGATCCAGATCACGTTTCCATTCTTGCGCATGTCCAGCCCGCGCGTTTGCAAGATGATGTCGAGCGCCTGATCCCACGGCACGTCCTTGAGCCTGAGCGTCAGGTTGCCACCAACAGTGTCGCTGGTAATGATGTTCAGATTGGTGAAGTCCGCGATCACCTGCAGCACGGCACGCACTTCGATGTTCTGGAAATTCAGGGAAAGCTTCTCGCCGTTGTAGCCACCGCGCGAACCCTGAACCAGCTTGTTCGGATCCTCCTTGATCGGCTTGACTTCGATCACGAACTGGGTGTCGGACTGGTACGCATTGTGCTCCCACAGCCCCTTGGGTTCGATCACCATGCGCACGTTGTCGCCCTGGACAAAAGTATTGATGGTTTGTATTGGTGTAGCAAAATCACCGACATCCAGACGGCGGCGCAGATTATCCGGCAACTGACTCTTCTGGAAGTCGACAACAAGGGTCTGACCCTGCTGGCGAATATCGACACCGGTGCTGCTGTTGGCCAGCTCCACCACCACCCGCCCCGAGCCGTCGGCGGCACGCCGAAAATCGATGTCACGCAGCGCAGAGCGGCCATCCGACGGCCGCGACTCGGCGAAAGTGGCCGTGCTCGATGGCGTAGGCCCGCCGGCCGCGGTGGAACCGCTCAGGGTCACCAAAATCGATTTGCCGTCCACCTTGGTGTCATACGTAACCGCGTTTTTCAAGTTGAGCACCACGCGCGAACGCTCACCGACTTGCACTACGCTGATGCTGCGCAAGTCCCCTTGTCCAATCTCCTGGCTGTTGCGGCCCAGGGCGTTGACGGTGTTGGGGAAGTCCAGCGCGACACGTGGCGGATTGGCCACCAGAAAACTTGCCGGCGGATTGCCCGGTTCGTTCTTCAAGGTGATCTTGAGGATCACCGATGTACCTTGTTGCGATACGTTGAGTGACTCGATCGCATTCTGGGCCAGCGAGAGATTGGCCGAAAGCGCAAGGCCAATGATGGCAAGTACGCGCAAGCCGACGAACAGGCGTCCGTAAATCATTTCTTTTCCTCCTGAAGTACCAAGGTACTGTCGCGGTATATGTACTCACCGCTGCCGTCTTCAATCATTTCCTGCAGCATCACTTCGGTTTCAGTGATGTTGGTAATCTTGCCGTAGCTCTGGCCCATGTAATTCCCGACCTTCACGCGATGCAGATTCACGTCAGCCTTGATGATCGCGTAGAAGGTGCCTTTCTGCTGCATTGCGCCGACCATCCGCAAATTTTCCAGCGGAAATGATTCCAGTACTTCTTTGCGGCGGCTTAAATCGGGCCGCGGGCCCGCGCTGGTCCGCGGCGCCTTTTTCGACTCCTCGGCCAAAGCGGCCACCTTGGCATTGTTGAACGGGTCGACCAATTTGTCGGCCTCGTACTTGAAGGGCTCGAATTTCTTGGGCTCGTCGATCTTCTTGACCACACCCCGCATATCCTTCGAGGTGTCCGCCATCCACTTCTTGATATCCTCGTTCTCTCCGCTGCCACAGCCGGCGAGAAGAACGGGAAGCATTACAAGCAAGCGTTTGATCATTTCTTCGCACCTCCAGCCGGTGCCTTGGCCTTGCGCTGCGCGGCAACCTCTTCGCCATCCAGATAACGAAAGGTCTTAGCCGTAGTCTCCATCGCCAACACTGAACTGTTGGGCAGAATCGAGATTGAAATGTCGTTGAGGGTTACGATGCGGCTGAGGTTGGCAATATCGCTCGCAAATGCGCCGAGGTCATGATAGCTCCCTGTGACCCGCACTGCGATGGGCTGCTCCGCGTAGTATTCCTTTACATTGACTGTGGCCGGCCGGAACAAGTCAAACTGTAAACCACGTCCGAGCCCGGCCTGATTGATATCGGTAAGCAGGGCATCCATTTCCGCCTTGCTCGGCAATTGTTTCTCCAGAGTGGCCACATACTGACCCACCTGCACCAATTGCTTCTTGAGCTCGGGAAGATTGACCGCCTTTTGCTTCTTGCCCCTGTATTCGTCCTTGAGCCTGGATTCCTTCACTTTGGCCGCATCAAGCTCCTCGTTCAGGCCGTTCCAGTAAAAGTACCAGCCCGCGGCAACCACGCCTGCCAATAGGAGCAGGAGCGCAACAATCTTGGGACCGGGAGGAGTATTGCCAATATCCTTCCAGTTGACGTTCTTGAATTGGTCTGCGATATTCATAATCGAAATCCCTCGCTATCCGGTCAGACCTTGCCCGCACCGGGGGCAGCCGGCTTGGCGGGCGCGGCAGGTGCCACCACTGTTGCCGGATCTTTCGGTCGAACGATTGAAACGATCATCGTGAATTCGTTGAGGCGCTTGGCTGGCCCGGGTCCCGCCACCATCACCGCTTTGATTTCCACAAGTTCCGGCGCCGCCAACCAGGTATTGCGGGTAAGGTTGCGCACGTAATCCGCTACTTTCGCGTTATTCGCTGCAAGCCCATTGACCGTTACCCTGCCACCGACCTGCTTGAGCGAACGCAGGTAAATGCCGTCAGGCGTGACTTTCACCAGCTCGTCGAGCAAGTGCACCGGCAAGTTGCGATCGCCCTGCAGATCTTCCACTGCCTTCTTGCGTGCCTCGAGTCCGCGGATCTCGTCCTCAAGCTTGGCGATTTCCTTGATATCGTCGTCGAGCTTCTTGTTCTCCTTCTCGATAAACGCATTGGTCTCGTTCTGGGACGAAATTTGGCCGGTGATGAAACCGCCGACAATACCGACAATCGCGCCTCCGATTGCCGCGATCACACCACACAAAATGTAGAACTGGCGTCGGCGCGCCTGTCTCTTGATTTCCCGATGTGGCAGCAGGTTGATTCTTATCATGCGTCGAACCTCCTCATGGCCAAGCCGCACGCGACCATCAGCGCCGGTGCCTCGGTCGCGAGTTGCTTCGGTTTCACCCGGCTCGAAAGCGACATGTTGGCGAAAGGATTGGCCACGATCGTATTGACCTGGGTGCGTGTGGCAACAACCTCGTCAAGCCCGGGAATTACCGCGCAGCCACCTGCAAGAACAATGTGGTCAATCTGGTTGTAGGAAGTGGAAGTGAAAAAGAACTGCATCGCACGGGTTACTTCCTGCGCCAGGTTTTCCATGAAAGGGCGCAATACGTCACTCTCATAGTTGTCAGGCAATCCCCCGCCCTTCTTGTTCGTCTCCGCCTCTTCGGGACTCATGCCGAAGGCGCGCTGAATGTCCTGGGTAAGGTTGTTGCCGCCAAATGCCTGCTCGCGGTTGTAAATCGACTGATTGTTGCGCAGCACCGTGACATTCATCATGTTTGCGCCGATGTCTATCAGCGCGATAGACTGGTCGACCCCACTGCCGGGCAGTTGCTTCTCGATCATTTCGAAGGCTGTCTGCATTGAGTATGACTCAACGTCCATGACGGTTGCCTTCAAGCCAGCGGCCTCGGCCACAGCCACCCGATCCTCGACTTTTTCCTTGCGCGACGCCGCTATGATGACTTCCACCTCTTCGGTACTGGTGGGCGACGGCCCTACCACCTGGAAGTCCAAGTTGACTTCGTCAAGAGCAAAAGGAATGTACTGATTGGCCTCAGTCTCGACCTGTATCTCCAACTCCTCGTCGCGCAACCCCGCAGGCACAACGATCTTCTTGGTGATCACGGCCGCTGCCGGTAGCGCCATGGCCACGTTACGAGTGCGTGTGGCCATCTTTTTCCAGGCGCGCTTTACAGCCTCGGCAACGGCCTCGAGGTTGGTGATATTGCCGTCAAGAACGGCATCCTTGGGCAACGGTTCGATCGCATAGCGCTCGATGCGGTAAGCCTGCTTGCCCGCATCGGCCACTTCGACCAGCTTGACCGCCGACGAGCTGATATCCAGTCCGATCAGTGGCTGCGCCTTCGGGTTAAATATGTCGAACGCCAAAGTGTCGTCCCCCAGAGAAGAAATTGCCCGCGCGAATTATTTTCAAATTGCCAATCGACCCGCGCCTTAGCACATTGTCATAGCGACGCGATGGCGTTTGAACACTTAGATCCCGCCGGCCTTCCGAAAAGGACCGGACAGCATCACCTTTGTCCTTTTCGGACAAGTGATTAGCGACAATACTCACAAATTACATTAAATCCTATCAGCAACTGCAAAGCAAGCAAACACCTTTTGGCAAATTGGCTCGTGTGGTGGAATTACCACAAAGCCTGCCAGACCTTCGCCATCATCGGTCAGGGCGTGCTCACATGCCACGGCTATAATCCATTATCCGATAATCGTATGGCGTTGCTGGCTCGCGCTGGCGTGCTTTTACCAATGAAATCATGGTACTAACCAGGTCAGCAGCATGGTTCGCCGGGGCTTTCGTCGTGTTGATGGCACCCATCGCGATTGGCTTGCTGGTTTTGGCATTTGCCGTCGGCTGGGCATATCCCGGGCTGCCGTCAATCGAGGCCCTGACGGACTACCAACCCAAGATTCCTCTGCGTGTCTATAGTTCGGAGGGGCTGCTCCTAGGCGAGTTTGGCGAGGAGCGCCGCAACGTCGTTCGCTTCGAAGACGTTCCACTGGTGATGAAGCAGGCGATTCTTGCTGCGGAGGACGACCGTTTCTACCAGCACGGCGGCGTGGACACGATCGGCGTTCTGCGTGCGGCGATGTCCAACCTGACAAGCCCGGGGAAGCAACAAGGCGCTTCGACGATCACCATGCAGATCGCCAGAAACTTCTTTATTTCAAGCGAGAAAACCTATACCCGCAAGTTTTACGAGGCGTTGCTGGCATTCAAGATCGAAGCCAGTCTTAGCAAAGACAAGATATTCGAGATATACATCAACCACATCTTTCTCGGGCAGAGAGCCTATGGTTTCGCCTCCGCAGCACAAATCTATTTCGGCAAAGCGCTAAAGCAGATCAATCCGGCGGAAGCGGCCATGCTTGCAGGTTTGCCGAAGGCACCCTCGGCTTTCAATCCAGTGGTCAATCCCAAGCGCGCCAAGACCCGGCAGCTCTACATCCTCGACCGCATGAAATCCCTTGGGTATCTCACCGCGGAACAGCACGCGGTTGCTTCGAAGGAAACGCTTAACGTCAAGCGTGACGTCAACGACTTCCCCATCAAGGCGGATTTTGTGGCCGAGATGGCGCGGCAACTGGCGTTGGAACGATTCGGTGACGATACCTACACCCGCGGACTGCGCATTTACACCACCATCCAGAAAGCTGACCAGGAAGCTGCCCATGCTGCCCTGCGCCGCGCTGTGATGGATTACGAACGACGCCACGGTTATCGTGGTCCGGAGGCCTTCGTGGATCTGAAGTCCAGCCGCGAAGATGAGCTTGAAGATGCTCTGCAGGATATCTCCGATAGCGAGGACCTTTTCGCCGCAGTCGTAGTCGACGCTTCGCCCAAACTTGTGCGAGCCTATTTGCGAAACGGTGAAACCGTGCAGATCATCGGCGATGGCCTCAAGTTCGCGGCCAACGCGCTTACTGATAAGCCGCAACCAAATCGGCGCATACGACGTGGCGCGATCGTGCGTGTGAACCGCGACGACAAGGGCGCATGGCAGATCCTGCAACTACCTGAAGTTGAAGCAGCGTTTGTTTCGGTCAGCCCCGCAGACGGCGCGGTCAAGGCACTGGTTGGCGGCTTCGACTTCAATGTGAACAAGTTCAATCACGTTACCCAGGCATGGCGGCAGCCCGGCTCAAGTTTCAAACCCTTCATTTACTCAGCTTCCCTGGAACGAGGCCTTACCCCATCGACCGTGATCAACGACGCGCCGATCTACATTGACCCGGCACTGACTGGAGGCCAGTTGTGGGAGCCCAAGAATTACGACGGCAAGTACGAAGGTCCGATGCGTATGCGAACCGCACTAACTAAATCCAAGAATCTGGTGTCAATCAGAATTCTGCAGCAAATCACGCCACAGTACGCTCAGGACTACATAACGCGCTTTGGCTTCGATGCCGAGAAGCATCCTCCTTACCTCACAATGGCGCTTGGAGCGGGATCGGTCACTCCTTGGCAAATGGTTGGCGCCTACGCGGTTTTTGCCAACGGCGGTTACCGGATCAATCCGTACATCGTCACCCGCATCACCGATGACGGCGGTCGCGTGTTGGCCACGGCCAGTCCCGCGCGTGCCGGCATCGATGCCACGCGTGTGATCGACCCGCGCAACGCATTCGTCATGAACAGCATGATGAACGATGTCACCCGGTTCGGTACCGCCGCGCGCGCCGGCGCAACCCTGAAGCGCACCGATCTGGCGGGCAAGACCGGCACTACCAACGATCATGTCGACGCCTGGTTCGCCGGTTATCAAGCCAATCTGGTGGGCGTGGCCTGGATCGGGTTCGATCAGCCCAAAAAACTGGGCGGGCAGGAGACCGGCGGAGTTGCGGCACTTCCGATCTGGATTTCCTATATGCAAAAAGCGTTGCGAGGGCAGCCCGAGTCGATGCCTCAAGCGCCCGAGGGCTTGGTCAACGTCGCCGGTGAATGGTATTTTCGGGAGTTTGCGCCGGGTGAGGGCGGCGTTCAATCCTTGGGCCTGTCGGACGGCACTCCGGAAGGCGAGAAAAAGGCCGAAGAGCTTCGCAACCAGTTGTTCTGAAGAAACACCCGGCCGCGCATGGACGCGAGTTCGTGCGCATCAGGTCAGTCGCACCGGCGAACCCGCTTGTTCGCTTGCGACGCGTGATAGCAGGATCATCAGAGCTTCAGCGGTTCTGGTGTCCAGCCATTGGCCGGCCGATTCCGCGAAGTGGAACCCGCCGGATTTGGCGGCGACCCAGATCTGACGCATCGGTGCCTGCGTGTTGACAATGATCTTGCTGCCGTTTTCGAATTCGATTTCAAGCAGTCCGTCGCCCTTGCGCTCGAGGTCGATATCAATGCCCGCAGCTTCCAACGACTCTTCGATGTGGTCAATAACGCCGACGCTACGCGTAGCGAACTCGGTTTCGGTCATAATTCAAGGCTCTCCGTCAAACAAGAACGCAACGTGCGCGCACTCGGTATTTTGATGCTTTTTTGCCTGTTGGGGGGCTGCGGCCACCGCGGACCGCTTTACCTGCCGGGCAAGCCAGGAGATCCGGCATTCGATCGGCAAAACCGCGATGCACGCGGCGATCAGGCTCCGACCCAACGACCCACGATCAGCAGGCCTTCGCCGAACGAGGAGCGCGATCAATGAAGCCGTTTCGGTTCTTCGAGTATCGCAGCGGCGAGTTGCATGCCGAAGATGTTCCCCTGACCAGCATAGCTGCCAAATTCGGCACCCCGACCTACGTCTATTCCCGCGCCGCTCTCACCAGCGCCTGGTCTGAATTTACCAGCGAACTCGCCGGACGCGACGCCCTGGTCTGTTACGCGATGAAGGCAAACTCGAATCTGGCCGTGCTCAGCACCTTTGCGCGCCTGGGCGCCGGATTCGACATCGTGTCCGGCGGCGAACTCAAACGCGTGATCGCGGCTGGCGGCGCGCCATCCAAAGTCATCTTCTCGGGCGTTGGCAAGACAGAAGGGGACATTGCGCTTAGCCTATCGCACGGAATTTTTTGCTTCAACATCGAGTCGGCCTCTGAACTTGATCGCGTTAACAAGGTGGCAGGTACGCTTGGACGAGTCGCGCCAATTTCCATTCGAGTCAATCCTGATGTCGATGCGCGCACCCATCCCTACATCTCGACCGGCCTGAAGGAAAACAAGTTCGGCGTCGAGTTGCATGCTGCCGTTGATTTGTACCGGCATGCTGCCGGATTGGCCAATGTCGAGATCACAGGCGTTGATTGTCATATCGGTTCGCAGCTAACTGATCCGTCCCCCCTGTTTGAAGCGCTTGACAAAATGCTCGTCCTGATCGACGCGCTGGCTGCTGAAGGAATCACCATCAGGCATCTCGACCTCGGCGGTGGATTGGGCATTCGCTACAACGACGAAGTCCCGCCGGATCCGGTCGCATACATGCGCGAGATTCTGCGCCGCGTCGGCACTCGCCGGCTCAAGCTCATGTTTGAGCCGGGTCGCAATCTGGTTGGCAACGCCGGGGTTCTCGTTACGCGCGTGGAATATCTCAAGGCTGCCGCGGCAAAGAATTTTGCCATTGTCGATGCGGCGATGAACGATTTGTTGCGGCCTTCGCTGTATTGCGCGCATCATGAAATCCTCGAGGTGCGCTTGACGGCCCAGCCTGCCGCTACCTACGATGTGGTCGGCCCGGTGTGCGAGTCAGGTGACTTCCTCGGCAAAGAACGCAAGCTCGCGATCGCCGAGGGGGACCTGCTGGCCGTAATGTCGGCTGGAGCCTACGGAATGGTGATGGCATCGAACTACAATGCGCGGCCTCGCGCTGCGGAAGTATTGGTCGACGGCGGAAAATGCGATCTTGTGCGTTTACGCGAGAACGTTGACGACTTGTACGCCCTGGAACGCATCCCAGTCTGAAGGGTCGCGCGAGATCACACCGCCAAGGGGCCACGCAGCCCAAACATGTCGGTCTTGAATCGAGTGTGCGAGTCCCGTCGGCAGCATTTGCCCAAAATCAGTTTCAGCGCTCTTGGCAATCTGGTCGGCATTCCGGATGACAAGTCGCGCAAGCAGCAGTGGGCGCACCGTGGGAGTTAGTGATGCTTACCACCGGTTTTGGTGGTCTTCATATCGCCCTTGCACATGCGGCGGCCGAAGCCCACGCCCACTGGAAGTTGTAACCCCCGAGCCAGCCGGTTACGTCGACAACTTCACCGATGAAGTACAGGCGGCGCACCTCGCGTGCCTCCATGCTGCGCGACGAGAGCGCATTGGTGTCCACCCCGCCGACGGTGACTTCCGCCTTGCGGAAACCCTCGGTACCGGTAGGCGTGGCTTGCCATTCGGAAACTCCGGTGGCAAGTGCGCGCAGCATCTGATCTGGCAGGTCCGCTACCGCGCGCGTCATGTCTGCGCCGGACATCACGGATCGTATGCAATGCTCGGCCAAACGCCTGGGCAGTCTCTCCGCAAGCAGGGTCAGTACTGTCCCGCGCTGTATGCCTTTGCCGTTGATCGTCGCGGCCCATTCGATTCCAGGCGCTAGATTGATCGACAACGCTTGACCGGGCCGCCAATAACTCGAAATCTGCAACGCCGCCGGGCCGGACAGGCCGCGATGCGTAAACAACAAGTCTTCGTAAAAGGCCACCTTACCCAAATCTCCCTGGCTGGAAAGACTGACTGGCGTTGAAATTCCGGCGAGTCTCGCAAAAGTCTGCCAGGCCCCGGCGTCGAAAACCAGTGGAACCAAGCCTGGCCGCGGTTCGATGACCCGCAGGCCGAATTGCCGGGCGAGCCGATAGCCCAGATCAGAAGCGCCGATCTTGGGGATCGAGAGCCCACCGGTGGCGACTACAAGCGCGCCTGCGGTGACTGGTCCTTGCGAAGTATCAAGCGTGTACGCCCCGTTCTCCGAATGGACCGCCACGACCGAGCAACCGAGGCGCCAGACAACCCGTCCAAGTTCGCATTCGGCGCGCAACATGTCGATGATTTGGGCAGCCGAGTGGTTGCAGAAAAGTTGACCACGATGCTTCTCATGGAATGCGATGCCGTGCCTGCGCATCAAGTCCATGAAGTCCTGCGGCGTGTAGCCTGCAAGCGCGGAGCGGCAAAAGTGCGGATTGCTCGAAAGAAAGTTTTCAGGCTGTGTGTGAAGATTGGTGAAATTGCAGCGACCGCCACCAGAGATCCGGATTTTTTCGCCGGGCGAATTTGTGTGTTCCAAAAGAACGACGCGGCGACCGCGCTGGCCGGCCATGGCCGCGCACATCATGCCGGCTGCGCCACCACCAATCACCGCAACATCAAACGTAGGAATCTGAAACCCCCAACACGCTCAGTGTAAATGCCCACTTCTCCAAGGAAAAGATAGCAGTCAGGTCAAGCCAACTTTTGGTTCGAGGCCAGCGACACAGGGTAATCACTTGTTTCGGCCGGGCGGCCCAATAGTATGTCTGCATCGCGACCGCGCGGCTTGCGACATGCCCCAATGCGCGTACGGTGGATCGTCGAGTCAAAGCGCTGCCTTGCCAACAAAAAACGGCCCAAAGGCCGCGTTTTGTCGGGAGTGCCGTAATGCGGCGGCAAACTCAGTTGGCGTACTTGAGCCCCGCAACATAATCGGCAACCGCCTCGATCTCCTTGTCGGACATCCGACTGGCGACGCCGCGCATCATGCCGGAAGGATCATTCGCGCGCTCGCCTACGCGGAAATTCGTCAGCTGCAGCCTTGTGTACTCAGCCCATTGGCCGGCCAGCCGGGGATACTGTGCAGGAATCCCCATTCCGGCAGGCCCGTGGCAACCGGCACAGGCCGCAACGCCCTTTTCTGGGAGGCCTCCGCGGAAGATTTTTTCCCCAAGCTTGGCGGCGACCGCATTGCGTGCAGCGCCTTCCTTGGGTCTTTGTTCTGCATAGTAGGCAGATACATTGCGCATGTCGGCAACTGACAGGCCGCCAGCGAAACCGATCATGACTGCATTCTTGCGCGTCTTGTTGGCCTTGTAATCCGCCAGTTGTTTGGCAAGATATTCCGGATGCTGCCCCGCAAGCTTGGGGTTGGCGGAAGCGGCGCTATTGCCGTCCGGGTTGTGGCATGCGGCGCAGACCTCGGCGGCTATTTTCGAGCCCAGCGCAGTGTCCGCTTTCGGCAGCGGCTTGGAGTCAGCGGCGACAGCCACACTCGAAACACCAATGATCAGCGCGGCAGCTATTGAATGAAGGTATCTCATGATCTTTGAGCGATTGCGGAGCATCTGTGCATCAAACCAGTTATTCTAGCGTAATTGGGTGGTCATCGGCGCCAATGTAGGATCCACACGAGCTGCGGCGTCGCCGAAAAGTCCCGCCCCGAAGCGAGAATGCCTCGTACGTTACGACGCGCACTTTCGTGTTCAAACATTCTTGCCGGAGTATGTCCGGGCAATCACACCCTGGTCCCCATGTCCTTCCTGCATCGCGCAACATTTTTCACCACAGCCGCGTCAATGAAAGACCTGTCGTTTCCTTCATCGGGCGAGGTGGCTTTTGCGGGCCGTTCAAACGCCGGAAAGTCAAGCGCCATAAATACACTTGCAAATCAGCGGCGCCTTGCATTCACCAGCAAAACTCCAGGTCGCACACAGCAGATCAATTATTTCGGCTTAGGTGGTGAAAAATACCTCGTGGACCTTCCTGGCTACGGATACGCCAAGGTGCAGAAAACCGAACAGCAACGATGGCGCATTTTTCTCGGCGCTTATCTTGAGACGCGCGAACCGCTTGCAGGCTTGATTCTCATCATGGACGCGCGCCGCCCTTTCACCGAGCTTGACCGCCAGATGCTTGAATGGTTCGCACCGCGCGGACGGCCAATCCACGCGCTGCTCACCAAGGCGGACAAGCTCGGGCGCAGCGAGCAGGCGCAGACTTTGACTTCCGTGCGTGGCGAAATTTCAAAATGGGGCTCTGGGTTCACTGCGAGCCTGTTCTCAAGCCTCAAGAAGACCGGCACGTCCGAGGTGGAAGCCGTAATTGCCAGCTGGCTGGCGATCGAGACATCAGCCTCGCGCGCCAAATTCGCGGCCCCCGGTTCGGCCACGGGTCAGTCTTTGCTCGAACCGCCTTTATAGAGGGGCGCAAGGTGTTTCCCAAGCAAAGTATGCGCAAGCAGAGATCGAATCGCGGGGCATCGAAATGCGCCTTGGCCAAACGCGAGTGCGCTTCTGGCCACACAAAACGTACTTCGTTACCGTTTCTTTGACTGATTGGACTCGCGCATGAATATCATGGGCCACTACCCGCAGCGACGCATGCGGCGTAACCGCAGGACTGAATTCGCCAGGCGCATGGTGCAGGAACATGCGTTGACGACAAATGATCTGATCTATCCGGTGTTTGTCCTGGATGAACGTGACGTGGGCTCAAACATTGTCCAGCAAGTCCCCTCGATGCCGGGGGTCTGCCGCCGCACGTTGGACCAGTTGTTGATCTTGGCTGAGGAGGCGTTGGAGCTCGGAATCCCGTGCCTGGCGCTTTTCCCCGTCATTGAACAGTCAAAGAAGAGTCTGGATGGGCGAGAGGCGGAGAATCCGGATGGACTTGTTCCACGCGTTGTAAGCGCGTTAAAGCAACGCTTTCCCGAGCTTGGTGTGTTGTGTGACGTGGCGCTTGATCCGTACACGAGCCACGGACAGGACGGGGTGATAGATGCGCATGGCTACATTCTCAATGAAGTCACCGTTGAGATTCTCTGTCGTCAGGCCGCGGTGCAGGCATCGGCAGGGGTCGATATTGCGGCCCCTTCGGACATGATGGATGGTCGTATCGGCGCAATCCGCAAAGCACTCGATGCAGGCGGACATGAATTGACCCAGATAATGGCGTATTCGGCGAAATACGCCTCGGCCTTTTACGGCCCGTTTCGGGACGCTGTGGGTTCGTCCACGAATCTTGGCAAATCGGACAAGAAAACCTACCAGATGAATCCCGGCAACAGCGACGAAGCGCTCTGGGAGGCAGGCCTTGACCTGGCGGAGGGCGCCGACATGATCATGGTCAAACCAGGGATGCCCTATCTGGACATCGTGCGCCGGGTCAAGGACGAATTCAAGGCACCGACATTCGTCTATCAAGTCAGCGGCGAATACGCGATGCTCAAGGCTGCGGGCAACAATGGTTGGCTTGACGAACGACTAGCGGTAATGGAGTCCTTGCTGGCCTTCAAGCGTGCTGGTGCGGACGGGGTCCTGACCTATTTCGCGCTGGACGCCGCACGCTGGCTGCGCGAGGAATCTTGAGCGTAGGGCGCGGCAATTGCAGACTGGACGAGTGGCATGCGACTTAACCGGCCATGCCCAGTGTGATCCGGTCCTATATACACCCCGGGTAAAGGAATGAGGAGCGCCAAAGGGCGGCATATCGCCTGCGCGAGCCAGCGTTCAATCTGGCGTCGTTGTGTATGGTGGCTCTGATGCTCTGGCGCTGCGTGTTGCGCAAGTCATGCTTCCCGATGTATTGATCACCAAAGAACGCGCCGCTCGGCAAAAAAGCCGGGCTAGCCCGGCTTTTTTTCAAACCCTTTCAATTAAT
>CAYYFR010000101.1:0-20197 GCA_964470865.1 uncultured Burkholderiales bacterium
CCCGGGCGACGTCGAGCCCGGCAGCGGCGGTGGCGGTGTCGAGCAGCGCTTTTAGTCTCTAACGAGTTCAGTTTTGACAAATGTTGCGAAGAATTCAGTGTACGGAAGCGAAGGCCGGAATGATGTTGAAACGTGTAAGTGAACAAGCTGCAGCGATGGCTGCGCGGCCGATTCGGGTGAGGTAGTAGCGATACGTATGTGTGACTTTTTTGATCAGGCCGAGCAGGTGGAGGCGCATGAGTTGACGCGACATGGCCGAGGGCGTGAGGTCAAGATGCACCAACAGGTCGGTGCGGCGCCAGCCATGGATGTTGAATTCGCCGTGCTGCAAGGTACGCATGAGGGTTTGGTCGATAGTATTGAAGAAGTTCAATCCCTTGACGCTGGGGTCGGTACCGATGCGCGCCTGGCTCAGGCGCTGCAGGTCGCGCTCGCCGGCGCTGGGATCGTCCAGGCTGGAGAGGAACGCCAGGTAGCGCTGGTTACAGCCCAGCAGGATCTCGCGCAGGTCGATCAGGCTGTAGATGGACTTCTTCAAGAGTGCCAGTTCGCGGGTGGCGTGGTGGTCCCGGTGTTCCACCTTGCGGTGGTGCTTGAAAAAACTCACGTCGTTGACCGTGGTCTCGACCCGCAGCACGCGGGAGAACTTGTCGTACACCTTGACCCCGGCCGCCCCCATGTAATGCTTGATGCAGCGGCCCTCGATGCGGGTGGACAGCCGCGAGCCGAGTTCCTGGGCCAGTTGAGGTGTGATCTTCTTGCCCAGGAAGCTGGCGACCCGCTCGGCGTCGGCGGCGAGTACCGCCTGGCGCGACAGTGCGTCGTACAGTGGCACCAGGATTTGCTCGCTGCGGAACACTAGGTCGGTGGAGTATTCGACTTGTCGCAGGCTCCAGTGGTAGGTCTGCGAGAACACGTCGATGACCGGGCACAGCCATTTCGCATAGCGGTCCAGCCTGCGGTGCAGTGCGTCGGGGTTAAGCTGATCGGCCAGCGCTTGCGCCCGCTCGATGTCGGCGATGCGCAAAAAGGCGTTGTCCTCCTGGACGAAGTCGATGCCTTCGCGCTTGAGCGCGCGCGCCAGGGCGGGAGAAAGGGCGCGTCGAGAAGAACGTGCAAGACAGCCGGCGGCGCACCCGGATCGAAGCGGCCAAGCGGCGCTTTCGGCTCGTTCATCGAGCTCAACGTGTGGCTTAGCGCCCGCTGCCCTGCGCTATGGGAGGACATCTGCCGCCATGGGCACGAGCAGTTCAGCAATCGGCCCGCTCCGTCGAAGTTGCAGGTTACACTGGCACGGAGGGAGAGAATACTGAGACGACCTACCGTGTGTGCGCGAACAATCTAGGGGGCAGCATGCGTGCTCAGGCTAAGAGCAGTTCCGCGCGCTTCCTACGGTGATCTTCGGGACGCAGGCTCACCTAGCTGTACAGTCCCAGATGATTGCATAGACAGCTTGCTTTTTCACTGACCAAGATCGTACCGGCAAAGGGGAGTAAGGTGCCAGTTCGCCACATTCCATCTGGGACACCCGTCAACGAAAGCGAACGTAAAGCCATCGAGCATCTGAAGTCCAAGCTCCAGTCCCATGCCGACAACTGGGTGATGTTGTCGAATCTCTATCACCATTTCCATGCAGCGCGACCGTCCGATGAGATCGATCTGGTCCTGATCGGTCCGCGCGGCGTGATCGTGGTGGAGATCAAGCATTGGGACCTTGGCTACATCAAGGCGAACGCGATCAAGGCGGAAACGGCGGCCGAACGCATCAATGACAAAGCCAAGCGTATCGCGGGCAAGCTACGGCAGGGCGGCAGAGGCAGCGGTTTTGTCCCCGCCAGAATGCTACTGACGGGCGGAGGGACCGGTATTAGTGGCGGCCAGCGCCAGCTCATTCGCGGTGTCCCTGTGTTTGGGCTTTCGGAATGGAAAGATCTGATCGAAACGGCCGGATTGGTCGTCTTCACGCCGCAGCAAATTGAGGAAGCGGCGCGCCAGATCGAACCTCACAGCAAGCCTGCACTGACAGGGCAGCTTCGCCAGTTTGGCGGACTGATTAACCTCGAAAGAATCAGTCCGCTCACCGAGTCGTTCCATCGCATTTACCGGGGACAGCACCCCAGCCGACGAGACAAGGTCGTCTTGCACCTTTTTGACCTATCCGCCAGCGGCGAAAGGCAACCGAAAGACCTCGCACGGCGCGAGTTTGATGTGATCCAGCAATGGCAAAAGTCGCCCTTCGTCCCGAGCCTGCTCGATTCGTTTCAGGAGGCGGAGGAATACCCGGGGGAGTTGTTCTACTTCTCCCTTGTGGATTCCGATGCGCCGACCTTGCTCAAGCGCAGCGAGGATAGCGACTGGAGCTACGATGATCGGATCCACTACGCGCAAGACGCTCTGCGCGCCTTACATGGCTTCCATTGTCCGGATGACTTGCATCTACCCGCACTGGTGCATCGACGAATCAATCCGGAAACACTGCGCGTTCGACACAGTGGCAAGCCCCTGTTCACGGGCTTTGGTTTTTCACGCATCGCTGATGCACAGACTATCTCGACGTCTGATGTTCAACATGCGGAGGATGAATGGGCCGCTCCCGAAGTTCGTCGTGGCGGGCTGCCATCGGCAGACGCGCGGTCGGATGTCTATTCGCTCTGCAAGTCATTGAGCATTTTGTTCGCTGGTGACACCACTATCGACCGCGAGGCAAGAGATTTGCTGGATATGGGTTGCGAGGAGGATGCCCAGAAACGCGAGTCGCCCGAGGAGTTGGCGGCGGCGCTGGAAAGCCACACGTCGCTAGGCGCCAAAGCTAGCGTCGCGGAACTTCCCGCCGCCGAGTTTTGGGACGAAGGCACGATAGTGCCGTTTCAAAGCACGCGCTACAAGATCGTGAGCCGCCTCGGAAAAGGTGGAATTGGACAGACCTTTAAGGTCGTTGAACTCGACGCAAACTCTGACGAACTTTTTGGCACCTACGTCGCCAAGATCATTCAGCATGAGGCCGATGCTGTGGTCGCGCTGCGCGCCTACCGCAAGGTGCGGGCATACACCGTGCATCGCAATCTTTCTGCCCTGCACGAAATCGCCCCTTCATGGCAAGGGAACCGATTTGCCGCACTGCTGAAATGGGTTGAAGGGATCCCGCTTCATGACCTGACGGGAGTGCTTGAATTGCACCGGGAAGAACTGGCGGAGCCATCGGTCGAGGCGCTGGTCCTTCGCTGGGTCAGAGACCTGTGTGAGGCGCTTTGGCAGCTGCATCAAGTGAGGCTGGTACATGGCGATGTCAGCCCGCGCAACATCATCGTGGAAGGCGGCAATGTGGTGCTGACCGACTACGACACAGTGGCAGATCAGGGCAGCGTGCCGCGCACCCACCATGCCTGGTATGCAAGTAAATCGGTGGAAACACGCGCCGGCATTACGGCCAGCGATGATTTGTTCGCACTTGCCGCGACCTTCTTCCATGTTGTTCTTGATCAGGAGCCCTTCTTGTTTGGGGCTACGCGCCGCAAGAATCAGGGTCTCAACTGGGTGGGTAGCGACGCCGTCAACATGCCGCAGTTGCGGGCATTCTTGGACCGCGCTACTCATCCCGACCCGCAGCGACGCTTCATGGATGCGCGTGACGCGTTGTCGTTTCTGACCACAAACCTCAAGGCCGACGCACCCGGCCCAGTGGCGGCACCGCCGCTCACCACCTTGAGCGCGCAGGTCGTCGCCCGGCTCAGCGACTTGCTTAGCGCTTATCCGGGCTCGCGCTACGGCAATGCGGAGACGCGAGGCCTGGATTCGGAGTTTGCCGTGCAGACCTATGTGGAAACCGGGCTGGATCGGGCACTCAAGCAAGATGTTCAAGCAGCGAACGTGGATTTGATCGTTCTCTTCGGCAACGCTGGCGACGGCAAGACTGCTTTCCTGCAAAACCTCGCGCGGGAAGTCAGCGGCGATCTCATCCCCTCCCAGCAGCGCCAGTGTGAACGACAGTTGGAGAGCGGGCGCATCTTCAAGGTCAATCTTGACGGCTCGGCGGCTTTTCAGGAGCAGCGTGCAAACCAGATTCTTGAGGCGTTCTTCGAACCCTTCCACACCTTGGCACCCACGCACAATTCCACCCATGCCATCGCCATCAACAGCGGCAAAATGCTTGAATGGTTGGATGAACGTGCGGACGACACCCCGTTCACCAAGCAATTGCGGGACTCCCTGTTCGGTTCCGAACGTGGTTTCAAGGGACCGCTGAACCCGCGCCTGCGCCTGATTGACCTCAATCACCGTTCACTGGTTGGGGGCATCGACGAAGGACAGATCAGCACGCAGTTTGTGGACGCATTGCTGGAGCGCTTTCTCGGCAGACAGATCGAACCAGACCCGTGGGCAGTCTGCACGTCATGTTCGGCACAGCATCGGTGCAGTGCGCGTGCGTCGGTGCTGGAATTGCGCGATGCCCAACGCGGCACGCGTCTGCGTAGAAGACTGACCGACGCGCTGCAGGCCTGCCACCTGCGCGGCGAAATTCACATCACCGCGCGTGAACTGCGCGCGGCACTGGTGTTCATTTTCTTCGGTGTGCATGATTGTCAGGAATTGCACGACAACCCTGAACTCGCCCCCTCCCCTTATTGGGATCGCGTCTTTGCGGCAGAAGGCCCCGCCAGCGCTCAGCGACAAGGTGAGTTGCTCAAGGAGCTGTCTCGCTTCGACCCCGCGCTCGACGCCAATTCGATCGTGGATCGGCAATTGCTCGCGCAGCGTGCAGTTGCCTCATCCGGCACGGCAGAGCGCCTGGCCTCCGCTCGCCGCCGTGCCTACTTCGAGTGGGGCGAAACGGACTTCGCGCAGCTGCAGCTATTGCCCGACGCGCTGCCACTACACGGCGCGAAGTATCTGGATCGCTTTCGCCGCTTGCCCCTGATGAGTGAACAAGAGCAGCAGGCGGTATGCCACGAGCTGGGTCAAGGCATTGCACGCCTGGAAGATCTGCCAGAAGTTGCCCACACGCGCTCTGAGGGGCTGCCACTGCGCATCACCCCGCGTACGCCCACCGACAGCGCCTTCTGGGTCATAAAGCCGTGGGCGCGATTCACACTGACTGCGCCACTGCCGCCCGCGACACAGGGGTTGGAACTGCTGCACACGCATCTGGTCCTCACCTATCGCTACAACGATGGCAGTGAGGAGCGCCTGCCCATCGGGCTTGAGCTGTTCCACTTGCTGCTGGAACTCAAGGATGGGTTGCAGCTTTCGGGTATTGGGCAGGAAGGCGTCTTCGCCCACCTGGAAATCTTTGTGCAACGTCTGGCGCAGGAAGACAGCCGAGAACTGTGGGGCTGGCATCCGGAGGCCGAGGCTGCCATCTCGCGGCTGCGAATTACGTTGCAAGACGGTCGGCAAACCCTGATTCGTGAGCGGGATCCCGATCTGACTGGGGGGCAGGCATGAGCAAGACTGCAAAGACCATCGTAGAAGATGTGTTGAGCCCGGCGCGCGCGCGGGAATTGTGGACAGCCAACTACCTGCCCGCGCTTCCATTCACTCCTCAAAGCTTCGAAATCGGCGCCTTGCTCCCAGCCATGCTCTACATGTCACGCTGGGGTCATCGGCGCGGAAAGGGCGCGTTCCGTGAGACTTTCGGGAAAGCGAAAGACCACAAAATGCAGCCTCCCACCACACAGGACGTTGCAGCGGGGCTCCTTCGTATGCATCCGCAAGGCTTCGTCGGCTTTGACGATGAAACCGGGCCGGCCCAACTGGCCGATCTGTTGCTGAGCTATTGCTTGGAGAACAAAGGGCATGAGGAAGGGCATGAATCGCCCGTGCAGCGCATCTTCGCCACCCACTACATGTCCAGTCATGTGGACTTACCAGATTCCGCTGGGAACTTGCGCGGTGTGCCGGAGCTGCTGACCGCTTTGCTTGCCTGGACCAGCCAAGGCGAACATATCGAGCCTGGCAACATGGGAAAGGGCCGGTTTGTGGTGGGTGACGGATTCAGAAGCAACCCTTTGTTGATGCTGTTCGCACGTTTCATGTCTGTCCGTGGCCCGCTCGTCACCAATCTCGGTTCTGACAACTTTGACGAAGCTACAGCGAACGATCTTGGAATCGACGAACTCTTGGCGGTGCGTATCGCGCAGGCTTGCGGTCGCGCGCCGGACAAAGCATCGAAATCCAAGACTGAAACCGACCATCGCATTCCGAACCGTTGGCCGATAGCCGATGCAGCCGCCAAGAACCTGCGCAAAGACTTGATGACGTTCATTGACGTGTATGGGCCGCAAATGCCGCGCCAAGCGTTCCTGCCAATGCTGGAGGCAGGTATTGCCTTAGGCTTGACCAACATCCTGCTCAGCACTACGCACTGTCTGTTTGAGTGGGAACGCAGCGGCAGCGTGCCGAGGGAAAAGGATGAAGGCCAAGCTCCCTGGCCACTTTTTGTGGATGCGTCGTTAGGGCAAGATAAGGCCCTGCGTGGTGTGTCGGAATCGGTGATGTCGGAATGCGCGGCGCGCTACGAGCGGGTGGCGGTGATTCTGATGCAGATGCGCCTTCTTGATGAGCGAGCTCGCTTTGACCAAAAGCTGAAGGGCGAAATTCCATCGCCTTTCCCTGATGCGCGCCCCCGGCTTGATCTGCTTGGCGCTTTACGCCACCAGCGTCATGACCGTGCAGCCTTGATATTGGATCGCTTGGATGAAGACTGCCAACGTCTGGCCGAAGCCCTTACCGAAGCAGAGGAAGCACCTGAGGCGGTGGACACGCTGCGAGTGAGCACGACTGGGGCAACTCAACGATTGGCGCAGGCATTGGTTGACTTAATTGGAGATACTCAACAAGGCCAGAACTTCCGCAAAGTCCTCGAAAATTCTCTGCTGACCGACCGCCCCAACGGCCTCGCCATCAAGCGCCGAGTCCAGCGCAGCGAAGATGGCCGCCGCAAATCGGTGGATTTGCGCGCCATCGTGCTGACCAATCCATTGCTGGATTTCCTTGTGCATCGGCATCTACGCAAGGACGGCAAAGGTCAGCCGGAGCAGGTGCTGTCGCTTAAGAAGTTTCTTGAAATCCTGCGCCTTCGCTACGGCCTGTTTGTCGATCGCGAGCCACCCGGCACCTCGGTGCCTCAAGACTTGTTGCGCGCCAACAAACTCTGGCTGGAGCGCAGACTCCGCGACCTCGGGCTGCTGGTCGGGGTGAATGACGCCGAGTCCATGAAGCAACTTCGTCCGCGTTTTGAAGTGTCCGCGCGAGTGGAAGGAGAGGCTGATGCCACTGCCGCTGCCTAGCAATGCTACGCCACTGTTGGCGAGTGCCTTCAAGAAACTGATAGGCCGTGCCACACCGGGGAGCATGGCATTCGTACGCTGCCTGTCCTCCGAAATTGTGACGGCATTGGCTGCCGACCCGCAGTTCGATCTGGGGCCATGGAAAGTCGCCGCCGTTACCGATCAAACAGATGCTTCTACGCGCCGCATCACCGCGGATGTCGCGGTTGAATGGCGTGAGGACAAGGCCGACCCGGTGTTGCTGCTCGTAGATACCGAGACCGCCGGGGCCGGGATGGACGGCATCTACAGCGCAGCGCGCGAGCTGGCCGAGCCACTGCTTTTTGAGACCTGCATTCGGCTGGCGCTTGACAACCTGCCGCACGGCTGCAGGCATTTTGCCGAGGCGGCACGCAGAAAAGCACGCCACTCGGCGCGCAACCAATCGCTTTCACCCTGGCAGGAGTTTGCCTACCTCTGCCGAGCCAGCGCCGGGCAGCACTTGCTTGGGGAAGCCCTGCCCGAGCTGGGCCTTTGGCCGGTAGATACCGAAGAAAAGATTGAGGAAGCGGACCTGGACCGCGCAGCGCGACTTGTCGAACGCCTGCTACCACGTCAGGGCAACCGGCTCTCCCCTGACGCCCGAGTCGCCGCGTTGCGACTACCCAAGAAGCAGGCGGATGAAGCCCGCGAACTGGTGAACTTCTTGGGTGAAGCCGAACCACTGACGCGCCTCAATTCCCTGAAGCTGCTGGAATCCAAAGACACTCTTTGGATCAACCGATTGCAGCCGGGCGTATTTGAAACCCAGTCGCTGACGCGGATCAGTTGGACCCCTTGGCGCGGCACTACCAGCCGGCTATTGAAATGGTCTGGCCTGATGGAAAACGCTGACCAGCGGCTGGAATTGCGCCTCATGGCCGACAGCGCCAACAGCGATGACCCCAAGGACCGCGCCCGATTGGAGGTGCGTTGGAAAACCGATCCGGCCGGCTTGCCCAAGGGTGCAGTGGACTATCAGATTGAGATTGTCTCCGGCAACGATGTGCTGGCCGAGAAAGCCGTTAGCCACGCCACCAAGCCCGATCAGCGTTGCGTATTCGTGCAGGACGACTTTGTCGAACTGGATGAGAACTCGCGTTTTGAAGCGCAGGTGGTGATTCGTGCACTGGTGGGCGACGGCGGCGAGGCGGACGACAGCCCCTTCCGTGCCGTGAGCACGGAGTTCGTGGTTTGTTTTGGCGACCGCGAAACCACTACCAAGAACAGTACGGGCACGGTGTATTCCACACTGGCCTTGGCCGTCGTGCAGATTGCGCCCGACGCCGCGGCTTTCGACGTCGTCGCAAAGAGCATCGGGAGCGCGCAAGTGTTTAGTCGCGACAGGAGGGGCTTCATCACCTGCCGACATGACGGCAAGTCGGCACGGGTGCTATGCCCCAATTTGCTGCTCGACCTTGCGCATGACTGGGTTGCGCAAGGCGGTGTGCCGGGCCGCTGGCGGGTGCGGGTACGCGCCGATGGCGCTGCGGCGGCTACGCCGGAGTTCCTCAGGATCGAGTTGGGTGCGGAGACCGCTGCCGAACGGTTTGCGCAGACGTCGACCGCGTTCATGAGATGGATTGCGAAGTCCAGCTACGGGCCGCTCGCGGTGCTCTACGGTGACGAGAAACCAGTCAACGACTACGTGAACGCGGCAACGACCTGGTGGGAGACCGCGGCGCCGCATGTTGCATTGATGCACACGCTTGAAGTGGTGAGCGTCGCAGATCAGCGGATCGGGTTAATCGTGCTGCCTACACACCCGCTGCGCGTCGCTTGGCAGCAAGGTTTCGACATGCTCGCTTTTCACCACTGTTACGAAGGGGGCGTCAAGCCCGCGCGCGTGGCCAAGCTCTTGTCCGCGTTGTCCGGCTCGCAGTATCCCGCGATGCTGCCGGGCCTGGACGGTAGCCCAGCCTTTGCTTATGCCGACAGCTTGGGCTTTCATGCAGTGGCGATGACCTCGGTGGACGACGCCGAACCCAAAGCGGCGGTTGCATTGCTTTCGCGCCTCTTGGCCGAGGGTGACGCGCAGGACGAAGAATGGGTGGCGCCCTCTGTTGGCAAGAGTGCAGCGGAGCTGCTGGGTGGCGAGATTGCCAGTTATCTGACGCTGCACCCTGGTACACGACGGGTGGCATTGCACGCTTTGCGACCTGGGGATGGCATGTCGGTAGCGCGGGCCTTGGGATCGGCGTTGCGCCGTGTCGAACAGTCCGATGAGGTGGAAGATCAGGAACCCCTTAACCAGCTCGACAAGCGTGCGTTCCAGCTTGATCTGTATCCCGCAGAAGCAGGGCGACACACCTGTGGTCACTTCCTCTCGGCTACCGCCGCACGTCGTCGAAGCGGAGCGGGATCTGTGCCGGAGGGTGATCGCTGGCTCCTAGAAAGCGTGCGGCGACCGGGCAACGTAACCCTGCCACGCTTGGCTTGGGCACGACGCACTGTCTCGGTGCCGCAGACACCCGCGCACTTGGCGCTTGCGTTCGATTTCTTGTCAAGCCGCATCGAGTGCCGACCGGCCACGGAATTCACCAGAGGATTGTTGGACGTGCACGGCCTTGCGCTGATGCCAGAACGCTGGTTTGAACCCAAGCCGATTCCGCGTTGGATTTCGGTGGTCCCGCCCAATCCAGACGGTGAAAAACACCCGGCCAACCGGGTCTATTCCGAGCGTCTCGTGAAGGGACATTCTGCGCTGATGAAGGCGGTCGCACGCAATCTTGGCGGTGGCCCCAATGACTGGCCGGCGCTGGTGACGGAGGTGAATCCAGATCAGGAGGACGCACTCGCCCGCTTGCATCGCCTATGCGATTGGGTCGTATCGGTAGATCGGCATGCCGGGGTGGAGTATTTTGATTCGCCACGCGACTTGCCACGCCCTTATGACGCCTACCTGATCGACTGTGTACCAGAGCGCGATGATCTCGGATTTCTGCAGTTGATTACCTCGACCAGCTCGCTGGAAGAAATCAGACGTCTACTGGACGCCGCGCTGGGCGAGATGGGTCTTTCCACCAGCCCAAAGAACTGCGAGTTGCTGCTAAACGCCTTGAAATCACTCAGCGGGCGTTTGGCGCTGCGGCTGACCACTGCCGGCACGACGATTCCGGAGTTGGTTGCACTTGCCATGGTCCAGAACCGGTGTGCCAGTGCTGATGAGTCCGATGCCGCCTTTCTTTCCTTGCGCAATGGGTTCTTTGTGCCGCTGGATGATGTGCCTGAACTGCTGCGAGGAGTGGGCGAAACTCGCCCCGACACTGGTCATCGGGCCGACTTGCTGTATGTCACAGCCACCACCGGTAAGCGGAGCGGCCTGTGCTTCAGTTTGGTGGAAGTGAAATTTCGGCGCTACCTGAAAACTGCGCGCAGTACCGATGTGACCGTTGCTGTCGCGCAGCAACTTGAAGCTTCTGGCAAGCAATGGGAAGCTCTCTATGGTCAAACGACCGTTCCGCTGGAGAAGACGATTCAGCGCGCGCGTTTGGCGAGGGTGCTGCGCTTCTACCTGCGAAAAGCCAGACGACATCAGCTTTCAAAAGACGCCGCCGATCGTATCGGTGCCGAGCTTGATCGCTTGAGCAAAGAGCCAGCGAGCTACGAGCTGGTCGGCTTGGCTGAGCAAGCGCGCCCCAACATTGGTTTCGTGCTTTGCCCCGAATACGCCGCGCAGGAAGCAACGCCCATTGGCACGGATGGCAATGCGGAAGTTTGGATATTCGGGCCGAGCGCATTGCAACCACCGTCGCGCACGACCACCAGCGGTGAGGGCCTGGCAGGTTCGCACCTTGCTGTGCCGAGTCCAGTAAATCCCTTCACGATGGCTGAACCTGTGAAGCCACTCGATCAAGCCACCTCTGCGATCAAGTCCGATGGGGCCAACATTGTTTTAGGCGAACAACTGGCCAACGCGGACAAAGTGATCTGGCGAGTAAGCACTGCGGGCAACCCACATCTTCTCATCGTCGGCTTACCCGGCATGGGGAAGACCACTTGCCTGATTCAACTTTGTCGTCAGTTGGTCGACGCTGGGATTGCCCCGGTTGTGTTTTCGTATCACGAAGATATAGATGAAAAACTTGACACCCTTCTTCCGGGAAAGTTCAAGGCGGTCAACTACGCTGGCTTGGGCTTCAACCCTCTCCAAGTCGTCGGCTCAGGGCCGCTCGCCTACATGGATAACGTGGCGATGCTGCGAGACATCTTTGCCACCATCTTTCCGGACTTGGGTGATGTACAACTGGGGCGCATTCGTGAGGCACTCAAGCGAAGCTATGCAGACCAAGGATGGAGCAACTCCAGCACTAGCACGATTCCGCTATTCAGCGCCTTTTTCGACATCCTTCGGGCGGAAGCTAAGCCAGACAAAGGAGTCATGCTGCGCCTGAGCGAACTGGCCGACTACGGCTTCTTTGCATCCGCCTCCGCCGGCGGAGCCAGCCTGCTCGACGCGGATGACGCCGCCATTGTCAAGATCCACGGGACACAGAATGAAGTCTTGCAGAGAGCGTTCGCGTCTTTCGTATTGCACAACCTGTATCAAGCCATGTTCAGGCGTGGCCCACAGAGTCGAATTACGCACGCAATTGTGTTTGACGAAGCGCACCGCGCAGCCAAACTCAAGCTGATTCCAACAATGGCCAAAGAGTGCAGGAAGTTCGGTTTGGCTTTGGTGGTGGCTTCGCAGGAAGTGAAAGACTTTGACGATTCGCTGTTTACCGCTGTGGCCAGTTACTTGGCATTGCGAGTCAATGAATCAGATGCCAAGAAGATGGCGCGAGTGATGGCGCCGTCCGACAAGATCGCGCTGTATGCGGATCGGATCAAGCAGACAGAAAAGTATCGTGCTTGGTTTCTGACCGAAGGTATGAAGGCGCCAGTTGGCACCCAACTCTCGGATGGTCAATGAGCCAAGTCTCGTGAGTGTCGAGGTAGCGCTTTTCATACCGGGCACACAGACGGACATGCGATTTGCGCGCAACTGGAAACTGCGGTTGCGCGCCACACAGAGTTGCCTTAGGCTGAATGGCACTTACTTAAGAAAATGTGGATTGAATTCAATGAGTTGGGAGAGCGCCGTGCATGCCTTCACCCGAGGGGATTTTCGCCAGCCTGCCAATCGTCGGATAGCTGTGCCTAGCGCGATAAAAATTCGAGGCGAAAAGAGCGTTTGCATGGCATTGATTGTGAAGAGTTTTCTCTTAAGTAAGTGCCATTCGCCTTAGGCTGAACTGACAACCGGCAGCGCACGGAGCAACCGTATCGCATCACTCAACAACTTGATGTGCGGCAACTCGGCGCGCCGCTTGAGGGTTTGCATGAATACGGCCAGAGCGGTTTCAACCGCTTCGCCGCCTTGCGACAAGCGGTACAGGAATCTGGCGCGATAGAAGTCGCCCAGTGTGGCCACGCGCGCGGTGTCGGCTTGCGATTGCAGGTTGCCCCACAGGGCTAATTGCGCCAAGGCCGCGTTGACCTCTTCAATGCGTGGCGGCGTATCCGGCCAGCGCGCCTCGGACAGCACTTCATCGGGCCGCAACTGCAAGCGGTACTGCCGCTTGGCGGCGGCGAACACTTCCATGATGCGGCGGTAGATGACCGCCTTCTCGGCACTGACATGCCGGAACAGCTCGGCCGGCTCGTTTGCGATCGGCACGCGGCCGCCTCCTGGGTTGGGGTTTGCGGCAGCGCAAGGGGCGCCGGACCGTGCTCGCAATGGTAATGCAGAAGCCGTCGCGCCAAGCCGGGCCGCCGGATTGCCGCCGCTCTGCGGGCGGCAGTCGCTACGTCGGCGCGGCCATGTTCGGCGTTGGCAGCGCGCCGTGACTCCGGTAATCTGGCGCCCGGTCGCAGGTAGGATTGCATCCGGCCGCAGCGCAACAGGGCGATCGGCAGCGGCACGGGAGCCCACGTCAACGAGGAAGAGTGAAAGTGAAAGTGAAAGTGAAAACGAAGAAAGCGAAAACCGCCAAGCCGGAACGGGAACCGAAACTGTCCCGCACTCATGCACCTCCCGACCTGTCGCCGGTCGATTGGCAGCGCGCCCTGCGCCGGCAATTCGGGCGTGACCAGACCTTCGGACTGGAGAATATCGGGACTGAACCGATCTTCTCCGAATTTCGCGTCGCCAACCCGGAATCGAAGTCCAGCTACCACGTCGCCATCCGCGGGGCGCAGCCGGGCGACAACTTTTGCGCCTGCCCGGACTTCGCAACCAACGAGCTGGGGACCTGCAAGCACATCGAATTCACCCTCGCCCGGCTCGCGCGCAAGCGCGGCGCCAAGGCGGCATTCGCGCGCGGCTATCAGCCCGCCTTTTCCGAACTGTACTTGCGCTGCGACGGCGAACGCGCAATCCATTTCCGCGCCGGAACGGATTGCCCGGCCAAGGTGAAGAAGGCGGCCGCGCTGCTGTTCGACGAGGCAGCCGGTTGGCGCTTGCCGGCGGCGCATTTCGATGCGTTGGGCGGATTTCTCGCAAGCGTGGCGGGCATTGGGCATGAATTGCGCGCCTATGACGACGCCCTCGACCATGTGGCCGGCCGGCGCGATGCGGTGCGGCGGGATGCGACATTGACGCGGTTTTTCCCGCGTGGCGCCGACGATGCGCAATTCAGGAAGTTGCTCAAGGTGCCGCTCTATCGCTATCAGGCCGAAGGCGCCCTGTTCGCGGTGCGCGCCGGGCGTGCGCTGATCGGCGACGAGATGGGTCTGGGCAAAACCGCGCAGGCGATCGCGGCAGCCGAGATTCTGGCGCGCTACATGGGTGTTTCCAAAGTGCTGGTGATCTGCCCGACCTCGCTCAAGTACCAGTGGCAAAGCGAGATGGCGCGCTTTTCCGGACGCGCCGCGCGGGTGCTCGAAGGCGGGCGCGCGCAACGGCAGCGCGACTATGCAGAGGAGGATTTCTGCAAGATCACCAACTACGAAAAGTTGAAGGCCGACCTCGATCTGATTTCCGCCTGGGCGCCGGATCTGGTGATTGTCGATGAGGCGCAGCGGGTCAAGAACTGGAACACCATCGCCGCGCGTGCGCTCAAGCGAATCGACAGCCCCTACGCCATCGTGCTCACCGGCACGCCGCTGGAAAACAAGCTTGAAGAGCTGATCTCCATCGTCCAGTTCGTCGATCAGCACCGCCTCGGCCCCACCTGGAAACTGCTGCATGAGCACCAGGTCAAGGATGAGACGGGGCGGGTGACCGGTTACACCAGGCTCGAGAAAATCGGCCAGACACTGGGGCCGCTCATGATCCGGCGCCGCAAGGCCGAGGTATTGCTGCAACTGCCCAGCCGCACCGACCAGAACCTGCTGGTGCCGATGACCGAGATGCAATTGCGCTATCACAACGAGAACGCGGAAACGGTGATGAAAATCGTCCAGCGCTGGCGCAAGATGAAGTTTCTCTCCGACATCGACCAGCGGCGCCTGACCTGTGCCCTGCAGAACATGCGCATGTCGTGCAACAGCACCTTTCTTCTGGACCAGGAATCCGACCACGGCGTCAAGGCCGATGAGCTGGCGGCCTTGCTCGATGGCCTGTTCGTCGACCCGCAAGCGAAGGTGGTGGTGTTCAGCCAGTGGACCCGCACGCATGAAATCGTGATCCGCCGGCTGGAGGCGCGCGACATCGGTTATGTCAGTTTCCACGGCGGGGTGGCGTCGGAAAAAAGGCCGGCGCTGGTGCAGCGCTTCCGCGATGATCCCGACTGCCGCGTGTTCCTCTCCACCGATGCGGGCAGCACGGGCCTTAACCTGCAGCACGCCTCAACCCTTATCAACATGGACCTGCCGTGGAACCCGGCGGTGCTGGAGCAACGCATCTCCCGCATCCATCGCATGGGGCAGAAGCGGCCGGTGCAGATCGTCAACTACGTCTCCAAAGGGACCATCGAGGAAGGCATGCTTTCGGTGCTGGCCTTCAAGCGCTCGCTGTCGGCGGGCATCCTGGACGGCGGCTCGGGCGAGATCGTGTTGGGCGGTTCGCGCCTGAGCCGATTCATGAAGGATGTGGAGAGCGTTACCGGCCGCATGGGCGAGGGCGAGGCGATGGCGCCGGCGGAAGAAGCGGTCAATGTCGCCGCGGCGCTGGAAGAACCGCTTGGGGAAGCCGCGCCATTGCTCCTGGGCGTCGCTGCGGCCGCAAGCGGACCAGCCGCGGCCGACGCGCAAGACCAGGCGCCTCCGACCGATTCGCAAGACCTGCCACCTCCGACCGGCGGGCAAGACAGGCCGCAGCCGTCCGCTGCGCAAGACGGGCCGCCACCAGCGCAACCGGACCCCTGGTCCGGGTTGCTCAAGGTCGGTGCGGATTTGCTATCGGCCTTGACCAGTCCCGATGCGGGTACGGCGCCCGCGCACCCCTGGGTTGAACGCGACCCCGCGTCCGGCGCGCGTCATCTCAAGGTGCCGATGCCGTCGCCGCAAACCGCAGGTCGGCTTGCAGATGCGCTGGCAGCGATCTCGGCGGCGTTGCGGCGATGAAGCAGGGGTCGAATCCGTGTCCGGGCGGAACCATCGTTCCGGCTTGCGTCGGAGGGTGGAGGACAGATAGGCCAAGGGCTTTCCTTCGTACTCCCTGGCTCAACGCAGAGGTCTTGACGTTGCCCAGCGATTCCAATGCGCCCGGTTGCGAGAAGAAGGTCGGCGCCGCGGTGGCGTCGAGTTGGGGTTGCGCCTGCGGCTGCTCTGCCGGTGCTGTCAATTGCGTGATCGCCCGTGGCGCGGGCGGGCTTGCGGGGGCGGTACCGCAGCCTGCGCAGGTGCGGGCCGCTTCCCTGGCGCCAACAGCACGTTGCACCCTTGCGTGGGCACCACCGCAGCATTCGACTGGGCCGGGCTGTGGCCGCGGTCAACCGATCGGCCGGGCACCCAGGCTGAACGAAAAGGTCGTGCCGACGCCGACCTCGCTTACGGCGGTGAGTTGACCGCCCATGGCCTCGACCAGGCGGCGCGAGATCACCAGCCCGATTCCGGTGCCGGCGATGGTGCCGCGATCCTGCTCGAAGCGGTTGAAGGGCTCGAAGAGGTGCTTCAGATCGGCCTCCGATATGCCGCAACCGCTGTCGCTTACGTCGACCTGCAGCGCGGGGCCGGCGCCCAGATCGCCGCGGCGGGCCGTGACCGCGATCCTGCCGCCGACGCCGGTGTATTTGGCGGCGTTGCTCAGCAGGTTCAGGAGTACCTGCCGCAGCCGTTTGGCATCGGCCACGATGTCGCCCTGGACGTCAAGCAGATCGACGCTGATGGCCAACGAGCGCGCTTCGACGGGCCCTGTGATCATTTGCAGCACCTCGCTCACCAGGGCCTCGAGGTTGACCGGTGTGAAGACCAGCTTGAGTTGCCCGGCCTCGATCAGCGACAGATCCATCAGTTCGTCGACCACCTGCTGCAGATGATTGCCCGCCTTGAGCACGTCTCTGACCCACTCGCGCTGGGCAGCATCCAGCGGACGCGTTTCGGACAGCTCGAGCATCTGGGCGTATGCCAGCACCGCCGTGAGCGGCGTTCGCAATTCATGGCTCATGTGCGACAGGAACAGCGTCTTGGCCACGTTGGCCTGCTCGGCGGCATCGCGCTCGGCGCGCGCCGCCGCCGCGGCCCAGCGTGCCGAGGCGTCCGACAGCGTGCCGCGGTAGCCCACGAAAGCACCGCGGTCGTCGTGCACCGGTTCGGCGTTGAGCAGTAGCGGCCATCGGCTGCCGTCGGGCAGCACGCTGTGGCATTCGAGGTCGCGGAGCGTCTCCTGCCGGCCGAGCGTCTTCAGCAGCAACCCTTTGTCGCCGGCATCGGGGATGAAAGCCGATGCCAGGGGTTGGCCGATCGGCGGCAGGCGCGCCGCCAGCGCGCCGAGACGCGTTTCCGCAACCGCCTTGACGCAATGCAGGGCGTCGGTTTCCCAGTAGGCGTCGGACGACAGGGCTGTCAGGCTCCTGAACTTGTCTTCGCTGGCGCGCAATTGCTCGTGGGCACGCTGGGTATCGAGCACGTGGCCGAGTGCGCGCAGCGAGAGCGCAGCTTCGAGGTCTTCACGTTGCCATGGCGCGCACTCGCCCTGGATGCTCTGCTTCCAGGCCTCGAACGACTGCCGTGGGCTGAGCGTGATGCTGCCATCCGGGCCGCGTGTCTCGATGGCCGCATGGTCCGGGTCGCCTCCCCACAGCACGACCCGTCGCAACTCCGGTCGCAGCCACAGCAGGCCATCGGCAGCCCTGGGGTCCAGCGCGATGGCCAGCGCCCCACCAAGGACCGGAGTACCGAAGCTCGCCTCGGTCAGGTCGACGCGTTGCCAGGCCTGCTCAGGGGTGCGAGCCAGAGATTCGCGCGCCTGGGCCAGCACGGCGGCCAGCGCGCTGGCATGTGGCACGTGTCCGAAAGGCAGCACCTGGTCGCCCAGCCACAAGGCGCCGCCGGTCGCGTCCAACAGCTTGGTCAAGTCGACACTGGCGGACTTCAGCGCGGCTTCGATCGATCGTCCAGGTACGTTGAAGGCTTCGATGATGGCGGATTGGGCATTGGCCTGGCGCGCGCGCTGCCGGGCACGCTGCTGGTCCTGAAGCGACTTGACCATGGCGCCGGCCACCAGCGCCACCATGCCGCAAACCTGCCGCTGCACCAGGGTCAGCGTCGTCGGCGCATAGTGGTGGCAGGAGAGGAGGCCCCACAACTCGCCGTCGACGACGATGGAAAGCGCCATCGTGGAGTTCACGCCCATGTTCTTCAGGTACTGCACGTGCACCGGAGAAACGCTGCGCAGCGCGCAGTAACTGAGGTCGAACGGCGTGCGGTTGTTCGGGTTGACCAGTGGCTCCAGCGGCACCGGCACATACGACACGTCGGCGATGTAGCGGATCAGACCGGTGCGGTAGAGCGCCCGCGCCTGGGCCGGAATATCGCTGGCCGGAAATCGCAGCCCGAAGTACAGCGGCAGATCGGCGCGGCTGCATTGCTCCTCGATGACCTCGCCATTCCATTGCTCGTCAAAGCGGTAGACCATCACCCGGTCGAGCCCGGAGACCTGCTTCACGTAGCCCGCCGCAATGCTGAGCATGGAATCGAGCGAGTCGGCTTCGGTCATGCTGCTCAGAACCGGGTAGGTGTTCTGTAGCGCGGCGTGCAGCGTCTGGACGCGGGAGTCCGGCGTCGCGCCGACCTCGATGTAAACCACCCCCAGGTAGGCATGGACCATGGCCGATCGAACGCTGCCGTCGTGCAGGCGCAGTTCGATCAGGCTGGGCATGTGGGGCCGCACGACGGCCTCGTCGAGCGCGCTGCGGACGCCGGCCACGCTCTGGGGGTCGAACACCGACGCCAGCCGCCGGCCCGTCAACAGGGCCGGGCCTGAGCCGAGAAAGTGCTCCGCGTTGGCGCTGGCCGAGAGCACCGTGAAGGTCCGCTGGTCGCACGCCAGCAAGGCGCCATGGGCCTGGATGGCGCCCGGGATGTGGATCGGCTCGCGCGCGCACATGTCGAGGTCGAGCGCGCTCGTCGCGCCAGCGCCGGCGGGGAGCAATCGTTCCGTCATCGTGGTTCCTCGAGCCATTCGCCCAACAATGTAAAGGTATGAGTCGCGGCGACGGTCAATGGTTGGCGGTCATGCCCGGCCGCACCCTGCTCCAACAGGCCGCAGAAGTCGCGCCACCACCATCCGGTGCGCAGGCCCTCGCCCTCGATGAAGGCGTGGGCCTGGCACACCGCAGGGTTCGCCGCATTGCGCCTGAGCAGCACCTGTGAACCCAGTCTCGCGCCTTCCAGGACATAAAGCACCCCCCAGACGGCGGCGGGGTCGGGCGTGAGAGCGCCAACCGCCTGGCACAGGGAGCGCGGCGCGGGCATTGTGTCAGCGCCAAGTGCCCGCAGGTCGCGTGCCAGGTGCGCGCTCTGGTCCAGGCGCCTGCCGGCGTAGACCGCCGGCAGGCGCCCGACCAACGACGTGTCCAGTGCTGCGTGGAACGATTGCATGCGCTGCAGATACTGCCGATAGCGCGGCAGCGTGATGCTTCCGCCGGCCAACTCCGTCAACAGCGCAACGCGCTCCAGGCGTTCGTGGGCTTGGTGGGTCTGTGTGCGCAGCAGCTGGCGGATCGGCCAGACGGCTGCTGCAGCTTCGGCAAGTGGGCTCAAGTGAAGTGCATGTTCGTTGTCGAACGCAGCATACACCGCTGGCGATCGCCCCGAATGGGCAATGCGGCGAGCGTGTCGCCTCGATCCATCGAGCCGGCGAAAGACCGGGCCTGTATGCGGTACCGTACAGATGCTGCAAGGCAAACCGGGTATGATCCGAACCCCAATGCCCGGTCGGGCTTGGTTCGCCGAGGCGAGTCTTCCGCAAACTCGTGGCGAGTCTTGCGCAAACTTGTAGCGAACCGCTTCCTGTCACCTGCCGACCGCTGCGAACAACGCCGAGGCAACCGATGACCCTTCCGCAAATGAATCTCTCAGCAAAGATCCTGATCGTCGACGATCTGGAGACCAACGTGCTCTTGCTCAGTCGCATGCTGGCCGAGGAGGGCTACACGCAGATATCCTCCACCATAGTATCGACCGAGGTTTGCTCGCTGCACCGCCGCCACGATTATGACCTGATACTGCTCGACCTGCAGATGCCCGCTATGGACGGATTCGCCGTGATGGACGGCCTGCGCGCCGCCAGGCCCGAACGCGCCCTGCCGGTGATCGTGATCACGGCGCAGCCGGGCCACAGGCTTCGCGCACTGCAATCCGGGGCCAGGGACTTCATCAGCAGGCCCTTCGACGTGGTGGAGGTGAAATCGCGTGTGCGCAACATACTCGAAGTGGAGTTGCTCTATCGGAAGCTGGAGGAACACAACAAGGTGCTGGAACAGACGGTGAGCGACCGGACTGCGGAATTGCGCGCCAGCGAGGCC
>CAYYFR010000102.1:0-19906 GCA_964470865.1 uncultured Burkholderiales bacterium
GCACCGCGAGCAGTTGGCGTACATCGCGTTCGAGGTAGCTCGCCACGTAATTCGGGAACCAGTCGTCGGCGGCCAGCGGGCGGTCGTACAGGGCCGGGTAGCCGCCCTTGAGCAACAGGCCGTTTAGCTGGTCCGGCAGCATGGCAGCGCCAAGTTCGGCTGCGGACAAGGGGAGCAATTCAACCTGGCCCACCCGTCCGACGAGCGATTGGGTGATGCCGGCCATCAGGTCGAACTTGGCCGAGCCGGTGAGGACGAAATCGCCCATGCGTGCGCGTTCATCGACCCACTGCTGCAACCACGAAAGCAGCTCCGGGCAACGCTGCACTTCGTCCAGGATGGCGCCGTCGCCAAAGCGCGCGAGAAAGCGCTTCGGGTCGGTCTGGGCGAATTCGCGCTGTTCCGGGTTTTCCAGTGAAACGTAGGGTTTGTTTGGAAAGGTGGCGCGCGCCAGCGTGGTCTTGCCGGACTGGCGCGGTCCAGTGATGGCCACGATCGCAAACCCGCGCGCCAGACGCTCGAGGGTGGTTTCGGCTTTACGCGGGATCATCTTACAAATCGAAAGTGTAAATATCGATTTGTAATTTTAGCAGGATTAGAGCGGGCTGTCGGGTGTGCGGTGGATTAGTTTGCGGTTCGTGGGGCGGCCTGCATCACCCGCGCCATGCCAGCGGCCGCGCTGTCGGTCGGCCCAGCGGCCACCGCTATCCCCGCAACGCCAAAGGCGCTGGCGTAGCGTGCTGTGAGATCGGCGCTACCCAACAGCAACGGGTGCGCGTCGGTTGGGCGCATGGCCCGCGCGCCGCCGATTTCGCTGCCGATCAACAGGCCGGAAAGGTAGGAAGGCAGGGCCTCTCCCGCCAGTTGCCCGAAGAGCCCAAGCGTGCGCGCCGAGAACATGCGGTTCAGCAGGGCCTGCGGCGCTTCCAGGCCGTAGGCCACGCCGCGTGCGAAGGCGGCAGCGTCGTGCGGGGCGTCCAGTTTCATCAAGCGGCCCAGGAGGGTGTGCGCGGTCAGAGCCGCGTACACCTCGCCGGTCATGAAGCTGGCGAAGGCGACGATCGCGCCGTCTTCGACCCACACCCATTTGCTGTGGGTGCCGGGCAGCACGGCCACATGGCTGCCGGTGGCGGGCAGGGCGCCGAATACCTGGGTTTCTTCGCCGCGCATCACGTCCGGCACGCCGCTGGCGGCGTCCACGCAAGACACGCCGGGCATGATGGTGAGGTGCCGGCCGCCGGTGAGCGGCACGCGGATGGTGTGGGTGGCCAGGTCGGCGGCACCGGCCGGGCAGGGGCAATACGGCGCTTCGCGCCAGCCTTGCTTGCTGCCGATCATGCCGCTGGCGATGAGCCCGGCTTGCGGGTGCGCAGTGAGCCAGTCGCCGCAAAATTGATCGAGCGCGGCTTCGAAGGCGCCGTTTTCCACCTTCATGATGCCGAGGCCGCCTTCGCGGCGTTCGAGGATGCTGCCGGCAGCGTCCATCAGGTAGCCGCGCAGGCTGGTGGTGCCCCAGTCGAGGGCGATCAGGTTGGCTGTCATGCAGATTGGGCCAAAAATGCCAATACGTCGGCCTTGCGCGGCAGCGGCGCCACCGCGCCAAAGCCGGTGGTGGTGAGCGCGGCCGCGGCGTTGGCGTAACGGGCTGCGGCCACCAGGTCGTCGCCCGCGTCCAGTCGGGCGAGAAAGGCACCGTCGAAGCAGTCGCCAGCGCCGGTGGCGTCCACTGCGTCGATGCGGTGGCCGGCAATCAGGGTGCGCCGGTCAGGCGTGGCGGCGATGCAGCCGTCGCGCCCGCACTTGAGCACCACGTTTGTCGCGCCATGGGCGAAGCACCAGTCGAGTATGGCGTCGGGCGCGTCGAGTCCGCTCAAGGCCTGCAGGTCTTCCAGGCTGGGCAGCAGGTAGTCGGCTTCCCCGATGGTGGCGGTGATCACCGCGCGCGCGGTTTCGATCGGCCAGAGCTTCAGGCGCAGGTTGGTGTCGTAGCTCACTTTCACGCCGGCGGCTCGGGCGAGGGTGATGGCCGCTTGCACCGTGTCGCGCGCGCTTTGCGAGATCGCCTGGCTGATGCCGGAGACATGCAGGTAGCGGGCGCCGCGGATCAATTCGGTGGGCAGGTGCTCGGGGCGCATGCGGCTGGCGGCGGAGTCGCGGCGCAGGTAGGAAAAGCTGTGGCCGGTGTCACCGTGAGTGACGAAGTAGACGGCGGTGTGCGCGACCTCGTCGATGCCCACGCCGCGCGTGTCCACGCCTTCGTTCTTCCATAGCTCGAGAAAGCTGCGGCCGAAATCGTCGTTGCCCAGCCGCGTGATGTAGCCGCACGCCGCGCCCTGGCGCGCGCAGGCGATGATGGCGTTCGAGGTGTCGCCGCCGAAGCCCTGCAGGTAGTTGGGCTTGCCCGATTCTGTCTGGTTGAACTCGATCATCGGCTCGCCGAGAGCGAGAATCGTCGGTGCCGGCATGGGAATCGGTCAGGTGCGTGTCGCCTTGATCATGCGTTTGTCGCGCTTCAGCTTCGCTCTTGCGGCGCCAGTAGCCTCATCGCGTTCCGCCTTGGTCGCGGCCTGGTACTTGAGGTCGCCGTGCACGAGCGCCCGCAGCAGTTCCTTTTCTTCGCGCTCAAGCTTTATGTCGGTCGATGTTTTCCGTGTGCTCATTGACTCGATCCTTTTTGAAACCCCTCCGTTTGCTTACGGATTGGAATGTCAAGCCAGCTCGCGGAAATCGACGCTCCGAGTCCGGGAATTGACTCACCGCGCCCCAGTTCAGTGGCTAACGCGGAACCAGCGAAAGCAACGAGAGGTGATGCTTGGCTTCTTCCACCAGCAGCTTCTGGTTGCGGGCGCGGATCGCTGCGTTGGAAAACATCGAGCTGCCGATGCCCACACAGGTGGCGCCGGCGGCGAACCACTGGTCCATGTTGTCACCAGAGATGCCACCAGTGGGGCAGAAGCGCGTGCCCGGGAAAACCGACTTCACCGCCGTGAGGTGCTTGGGGCCAAGGGTTGCGGCCGGGAATATCTTCACGATGTCCGCACCGTCGCGCAAGGCGGCCGCCACTTCGGTCGGCGTCATCGCGCCCGGCAGGTAGGCCGCACCGCCGGCATGCACCTGCGCGCCCAACCCCGGTACCAGCCCGGGCGAAACCACATAGGCGGCGCCGGCACGCATCACGTGCTCGCAATCGTCCTCGTTCCACACCGTGCCGGCGCCTATCATCTGATGGCTTTCCAGATGGCGTGAAAACTCGCGCACCATGTCGATCGCGTCCGGCATGGTGAGCGTGATCTCTACCGTCGGCAGCCCGGCCCGCAACGCGCACTCGATCGCCAGCGCTCCATCATCCGGATTGTCGAAGCGGATCACCGGTATCAGCCGGTACTTGGCCAGTCGGTCGGCGGTTTCAGAGGGCTTCATAGATGCGCAAGACGCTCGACTGTATCAGGGAAGGTGGCTGCCATGCGAATCAGCAATCGCGCCTGCGCATTCGGCGCCGCGCGGCCCTGTTCCCAGTTTTCCAGTGTGCGCTCATTGGTGCGCAGGGCTCGGGCAAACACGGCTCGCGACAGGTTGAGCCGCGCTCGCGCCGCACGCACTTCGGCCGGTTTCAAGTCTGGCGCGGGCCTGGTTTCCAGAAAATGCTTGCGTAGTGTGATTTGCCCGGCACGGTCGCCTTCGAGAGATTCGAAACCCTCGACGAGTTCGGCAAAGATATTGCGTTTCATGTTCTTTTCCTTGCTTTGAGTTCGCGTTCCAGGAGTTGTGCGAGCTTTCCTCTCTGCTTCGGCGTGAGGCCGTCTGCCTGATCCTTGTCGTGCATGCGATTGTGCATTTTCCTGGTTTTTTCACCGTGGAATCGACTGGCTCCGCCAGCGATTCCATGCAACATAGTCCGGCCAAAAGTAGGGGTGCACTTTTCGCCGCTGGTCAGAATGTTCCCGGATAATGCCCGCCATCGAGCAGGATGTTCTGCCCGGTCATGTAGCCGGCATGCACGCTGCACATGAAGGCACAGGCGGCGCCGAATTCCTCCGGCCTGCCGAAGCGGCCGGCGGGGTTTTCCTTCTTGCGGCGCTCACCGGCCTCCTCGATGGAAATGCCGTCGCGCTTGGCCCAGGTGCCGAGCGTCGATTTCAGGCGGTCGGTCTCGAACGGGCCGGGCAGAAGGCCATTGATGGTCACGTTGTGCGCCACGGTCTTGCGTGACAGGCCGGCGACGAAACCGGTCAGTCCCGAGCGCGCGCCGTTGGACAAACCCAGGATGTCGATCGGCGCCTTCACCGCACCGGAAGTGATGTTGATGATGCGTCCGAACTGGCGCGCGATCATGCCGTCCACCGTCGCCTTGATCAGTTCGATCGGCGTGAGCATGTTGGCATCGAGTGCCTTGATCCAGATGTCGCGATCCCAGTCGCGAAAGTCGCCCGGCGCCGGGCCGCCGGCGTTGTTGATCAGGATGTCGATCTGCGGCGCCGCCGCCAGCGCCGCCTTGCGGCCTTCTGCCGTGGTGATGTCGCCGGGCACCGCGGTCACGTTGACGCCGGTGGCGCTGCGGATGGCGGCCGCGGTGGCGTCCAGGGCTTCCTTGCCGCGCGCGGTGATGATCACGTTGACCCCTTCCTGTGCCAGCGCCAGCGCGCAGGCGCGCCCGAGGCCCTTGCTGGCCGCACATACCAATGCGGTCTTGCCGCGAATTCCCATGTCCATGCTGCGTCTCCCTGGTGGATGCGGCAAATTTGCCGGGTGCGGTTTTGTTACCTGGGCCTGATTGTAATCAACAGCACACCGGAAATCACCAGCGCGGCTCCTGCGACCTGCCAGGCGTTGACCTGTTCGTCAAGGACCAGCGCGCCCAGGGCGATGGTGGAGATCGGGCCGACCGCGCCGATCAGCGCGACGTTGTTGGCGCCCATGCGCTTGAGCACGGCAGCCATGATGAAAGTCGGCAGCACGGTCGTCAGGAGCCCCAGCAAAATGCCGTAGCCGTACACCACGGCCGGCAGCCGCAGGCGTTCAAGCGGGTGGAGTACCAGGAATTGGGCGATGCAGGCGATCGACGAGACCGTCATCGCGTAAGCGGTGAAGCGGGTCGCGCCGACGCGCGTGATCACCTCGGTGCCAATGACCAGGTAAAGGGCGTAGCTGAACGCGGACACTGCCACAAAGCCACTGCCGATCCATACCGAACGGCTTGCCGTGCTGGCCGCCAGGTCGTGGCCGAATACCAGCGCGACCCCGCCATAGCAGACCGCCAGCGCCAGCAGCGTGCGAGCGGTGACCCGGCGCTTGTAGAGCCAGGCCGAAAGCAGGATGGTGAAGGTCGGATACAAGTAGAGGATCAGGCGCTCGAGCGAGGCACTGATGTACTGCAGGCCGATGAAATCGACATAGCTGGAAAAGTAGTAGCCAAGCAGGCCCAGGCCGATCAGCGCGGCGTGATCGCGCCGTTCAAGCGGACGGATGCCGGCGCGGCGACCGGCCCAGATGCCGATGATCACGAAAAACGGCATCGAGAACAGCATGCGCAGGGTCAACAGCGTGACCGCATCGACCGGTGCTGTGCCATCCAGACCAGGAACCGCGTAGGCCAGCTTGACGAAGATCGATTTCGAGGAGAAGAGGATCGCGGCAACAGCGGCCAGCAGCACGCCGCCAAGCGTGACCGCATGGCGCGAGACGCCCGCCGCTGCTGCGTCGCTGCTCACCGTGCCAACCGGCGAGCGGCGCAACGGAAAGCAGCAGGCTTGTTGTACGCCGCCCCTGATCCGCTGGCCGCCGGTGCGCAGGTCAAGCGCGCTGATCCGCTGTCAACCTCGCTGTCCCGGGTTGCATCAGCGTCGGCGCCCGCCGCCGAATATCGACCCCAGCACGCCGCGAATGATCTCGCGCCCGACTTGAGAGCCGACCGCGCGCGCCGCGCTCTTGGCCATGGCTTCGACCACCGATTCGCGACGCAGGCCGCCGCGTGGGGACGCCGCCGCAGCGCCACCGAACATGCCGCCGATCTTGTCCAGGAGGCCGGGTTCCGCAGGCGCCGCCGTCGTGCCGGTGGCGGCATCAGGCGGCATCGCCGGTGGCGTCGGCGCGCCGCTTTGTGGCGTGCCGGTTTCGGCTGCCGCTGCGGCACGTCCGCGCAGGATTTCATAAGCCGATTCGCGGTTCACGGCTTTTTCATAGACCCCGGCGACAATGGAATTGTCCATCAGGGACTTGCGTTCGGCCTCGCTGATCGGCCCCAGCTGGGATGCCGGTGGCACGATCAGGGCGCGCTCGACGATTCCGGGGCGACCCTTGGCGTCCAGGAAGGACACCAGCGCTTCGCCCACAGCCAGTTCGGTAATTGCCGTGGCCACGTCGAACTTGGGATTGGCACGCATGGTCTCGGCCGCCGCCTTGACCGCTTTCTGGTCGCGCGGGGTGAAGGCGCGCAGCGCATGCTGCACGCGGTTGCCCAACTGCGCCAGCACGCTGTCGGGCACATCGAGCGGGTTCTGCGTCACGAAATACACGCCCACACCCTTGGAGCGGATCAGGCGCACCACCTGCTCGATTTTTTCCAGCAGGGCCTTTGGCGCTTCGCTGAACAGCAAGTGCGCTTCGTCGAAAAAGAACACCAGTTTGGGCTTTTCGACGTCGCCTACCTCGGGCAGGTGTTCGAACAGTTCAGCCAGCATCCACAGGAGAAAGGTCGAGTACATGCGCGGTGCGGTCATCAATTTGTCGGCGGCCAGCACATTGACCATGCCGCGGCCACTGGCATCGGTCTGCATCAGGTCGTCGATGTTCAACATCGGCTCGCCGAAAAATCGCTCGCCGCCCTGGCTTTCGATGGCCAGGAGGCCGCGCTGGATCGCGCCCACCGAGGCGGCCGAGACATTGCCGTATTCGGTGGTGAATTTGCCGGCGTTCTCGCCCACGTACTGCAGCATTGCGCGCAAGTCCTTGAGATCGAGCAGCAGCAAACCGTTGTCGTCGGCGATCCTGAACACCAGTTGCAGCACGCCTTCCTGGGTGTCGTTCAGGTTGAGCATGCGCCCGATCATCAGGGGGCCCATGTCGGAAATGGTGGCGCGCACCGGATGACCCTTGCTGCCGTACACGTCCCAGATCGTCACCGGGCAGCCGGCCCAGGCCGGTTCGTCGATCTTCAGAGCGCTGAAGCGCTCGCTCAAGCGGACCGAAGGTTTGCCGGCACAGGCGATGCCGGTCAGGTCGCCCTTGATGTCGGCCATGAATACCGGCACGCCGATGGCTGAAAAGCTCTCGGCCAGCTTTTGCAGGGTCACCGTCTTGCCGGTGCCGGTGGCGCCGGTGATCAGGCCGTGCCGGTTGGCGAGCGCCGGCAGCAGGGCCAGTTCGAGGTCGGCGGATTTGGCGATCAGAAGCGGTTCTGGCATGGCGCGAGGCTTGGTCAAATTGTGCGTGGCGCCATGATAATCGGTCCCGGCTGGCGCCTGCCCGCTCGCAGTATCCGCAGGCCAATGCGACCATCTCGTCACGCGGCGGCCGTAGCGTTGTTTGCCCCTTGCAGAAGACGCCTTGCCAACGGTCGCGCAACCAGCGGCAGACTTGTCAGCGCCAGACTTGTCCGGTGTTTCCTCAGGTAAGCCTGGCCAGCAGTTCCGCCTTCTTGGCATCGAACTCGGCCTGTGACAGGATGCCTTTGCCGACCAGGCCGTGCAGCTTTTCCAGCGTCGCCGAGATGTCGTCAAGCGCCACGCCGCTGCCGCCTGAGCCGGCTCCAGGCAGCGGAGCGGCTACAGGCGCCGCCGCCGCGCCCGGCGCGCCACCCGGCGTCAGTGCGCCCAGCATGGCACCGGCCATCTGGTTGCCGATGCCGACCCCGACGGCCAGATTGGCGCCCATCGCTGCCAGCCCGCCGCCCTCGTTGGCGGCGGCGATCGGTATCGCGTTGGCGGTCTGGAACTGGGTGTAGCGCTGCATGTCGCCGATCATGTTCATGCCGATCCGGGTATCCAGCATTTTCTGGATTTCTTCCGGCAGGGAAATGTTTTCCACCACCAGCGTGTCCAACGCCAACCCCAGACGAGCGAACAGCGGGTCGGCCTCCTTTTTCACCGCGGCGGCGAACGCAGCCTGGTTGCCGGCCATGTCGAGAAACGGCAAGCCGGAGGCGCCGAAAGCGTTGCTCATGGCCGCGATCATGCTGTTGCGCAACTGGCCATCGAGGTCGTCGACCGTATACACCTCGCGCGTGCCGCTGACTTCGCGGTGGAACAGATCGGGGTCGGCCAGGCGATAGGAGTAAATGCCGAAAGCGCGCAGGCGCACCATGCCGAAATCGCGGTCGCGGATGGTCACCGGATTGGGCGTGCCCCACTTGCGGTCGAGCTGCAGGCGGGTGGCGAAGAAATAGACGTCGCTCTTGAACGGGGAATCGAACAGCTTGTCCCAGTTCATCAGGTTGGTGAGCAGCGGCAGGGTTTGCGTGGTCAGCTTGTAGCGCCCGGGCTGGAACACGTCGGCCATCGTGCCTTCATTGACAAACGCCGCCAGCTGCGATTCGCGCACCGTCAACTGCGCGCCGTTCTGGATTTCCATGTCCTGCATCGGGTAACGCCAGGTCAGGATGCCGTTGGCTTCCTCGGTCCAGTGGATGACGTCGATGAATTGCTTCTTGATGAAGTCCATCAGAGCCATGATCGCTTCCTTCGCAGCAGTTTTAGACCTGGAAAGACTAGCACACGGCGCAGCCGGCGCGGCACCAGCGCCGGCTGCGCGCGGATGTGTTGCGCGGACTGCGGGCACGACCCTCAGTAATTGCGCGGCGCGGCCGTTAAGGCAGGAGATGCTTCAATCCTGACCGTGGCTGCGCACAGGCGCGCAACGCTCGGGAGGTCTGGTTCATCCGGGAGGGCAGAAATGCGCATCAATGTGAGCCGCGACCGGGCGTTCACCATGATTTGATGCGCTAGTGCAAACCCGGCGCCGGCCGCAGACTGGCGGTTCGGCCGAACAGGCGCCTGAAGCTTCGTTTGTTCGCCGGATATCGACGCTGGGCGCGCAGCACAATCGAGTCGCGCCCCTTTAAACCTGACGGCTATTGAACTCAATGCGCTTCAAACCACCCGGCATCAAGGCCAAGTCAGCGCTCGCTGTCACCGTTGGTGGCGCACTGCTGTTCTTGCTGTTTGCGGGCATGCAAAGCTTGTTTCTGCGGGCTGACATGAAAGACCAGATCGGCGCGCAGCAGCTATCGCTGCTGGAGCGGATCGCCGCTGACCTCGACTACCGGCTGGAGGCAAACCAGCAGGCGCTGCTGCGGGTCGCTTCCACGGTGCCGCTTGAGGTGGCCGGCGACGCCGAAAGCGCGTTCGCGTTTCTCGATAGCCGGCCGTCCTTGTCGGCCTTGTTCGATGCGGTCGGCATCATTGGCGCAGATGGCCGGGCGCTCGTGGTCTTGCCGGGCCGCGACTTGAGCGGGCGCGACTACAGCGACCGTGCCTACTTCAAGGAAACCATGAAGACCGGTCGGTCGGTCATTTCTCAGCCCTTCTTGGCGCGCCCGTTGAATGAGCCGATGGTGATCATCACAGCACCGATCTTCGATCGCGAGCAGCGGGTGACAGGCATGCTCATCGGTGCCCTGCAACTGCTCAAGCCAAACTTCCTGGGCGGCCTGGCGGATGCCAGGATCGGCCGCGGCGGACACTTCAGCCTGCTGTCGCTTGACCGCAAGGTCGTGGTTTCCCATGACCGTGCGCGCATCATGTCCGATGGTCCTGCCCCCGGGCAGTCGCAGCTGTTCGATCAGCTCATGCGCGAACCCCGCGGCTGGGGCGAAGGCGTCGCCATCCAGACCGGGCCGCACGCCCTGGTCGCTTTCAAGCGCCTGGCCCGGATGCCGTGGGTTTTGGTGGCGGCGACGCCGGTGGAGGAAGCATTCGCGCCGATCGCCGGTGCGCAGCGGCGCACCCTGATCGCCGCGGCACTGCTGCTGCTTCTGCTGCCCATCATCGCCTGGCTCGGGATCGCGCGCTTGTTGAAGCCACTGACGGCCTTGCACGACGGCATTCAGGGATTGCGCCGCGACCCGACTTCGACGGCGCTGTTGGCCAGCGCGCGCTCGGACGAAATCGGCGACGTGGCCAACCAGTTCATTGCCTTGCTGGAAGAGTCTCGCGCCAGCGGCCGCGCCTTTGCGGAAAGTGAGCAGCGTCTGCGAACCATCACCGACAACACGCCGGCACTGATCGCTTACCTGGACGCTGACCTGCGCTATCGGTTTGTCAACGGTGCGTACGAGCTGTGGTTCGGCCGCAGTCCGGATGCTTACATCGGACGCCAGGTGTGCGAGATGATGGGCGCGGTTGACTATCAGGTCTTGGCACCCCATCTCAAGCGCGCGCTGGCTGGCGAGACGGTGCGTTACAAGAGTGAAATGGCTGGCGCCGGCGTGACCCGCTCGATCGATGCGCGCTACCTGCCGGACATGGATGCGGACGGCCGGGTGGCGGGCGTTTTCGTGTTTGTCAACGACATCACCGCGTTGCAGGCCGCCGAGCGCTTGGCCACCGAAAGCCGTGCCGCCATCGAACGCCTGATCGACTCCGCGCGCGACGCTATCGTCACCGTCGACGCGCAGCAGCGAGTGGTCATCTTCAACCATGCCGCCGAGGTGATGTTCGGCTACGCCGCCGCCGAGATGCAGGGGCAAGCGGTGGATCGGCTGATTCCGTCGCAATCGCGCGAAGCGCACCACGGCCACGTGGTGCGCTTCGGCACGGGAGATGATGCGGTGCAGGGCATGGGCGACGCCGAGCGTGTGGTTCAGGGCCTGCGGCGCGACGGCACCGAGTTTCCGATCGAGGCCTCGATCTCGCGCGTGCGCCGCGACAGCGGCGTCGAGTACACCATGATCATGCGCGACGTCACCGAGCGGATGCGCGCCGCGCGGCAACTGGCCCACACCGCCAGCGTGTTGCGCCAGACCGTCGAACACATGCCGCTGGGAGTCTCGGTGATGGATGCGAAGCTTGACATCATCGCCTTCAACGATGAGTTCCTGACCTTGCTGGGCTTTGCGCGCGATCGATTCGCCGTCGGCGACCCGCTGGAGAAATTCCTGCGTTTCAATGCCGAACGCGGCGAATACGGCCCAGGCGACGCCGACGCCCAGGTGCAGGAAAGGCTCGAGCTGGCGCGCCGCGCGGAGGCGCATCGATTCGAACGGACCTTGTTCAACGGCAACGTGGTCGAGGTGCGCGGAACGCCGGTGCCGGGCGGCGGCTTCGTCACTGTCTATACCGACATCACCGCCCGCCACGAGGAGTCGCGGCGCCTGATCGAGGCCCGCGAGAGCGCCGAGGGAGCGGCGCGCGCCAAGAGTGAGTTCCTGGCGACCATGAGCCACGAGGTACGCACGCCGATGAACGGTGTGCTGGGCCTGGCCGATCTGCTGCTCGACAGCGACCTGTCGTCTGAACAGCGCGACTACGTGGAGACAATCCAGCGTTCAGGCCAGGCTCTGCTGGAAATTCTCAACGATATTCTCGACCTCTCGAAAATCGATGCCGGCAAGCTGGATCTCGAGTCTATCGCCTTCGATCCCCTGCAGGCGATGAACGATGTGCTGGCCCTGTCCGGCTCGCGCGCCTCGGCCAAGGGATTACTCCTTTCCGGCGGCGCAAGCGCCGACCTGCCGCGCGACGTCGTCGGCGATCCCGGGCGGCTGCGCCAGGTGTTGGGCAACCTGGTCGGCAATTCGCTCAAATTCACCGATGCGGGGCAGGTGCGCATCGAGGCCGGCGTGTCCGAATGCACGGTCGATGAAGTCGTGCTGCGCTACACCATCAGCGATACCGGCATCGGCATGACGCGCGAGCAGCGCGACAAGCTGTTCCGGCCCTTCACCCAGGCCGATGCCTCGACCACCCGGCGCTTCGGCGGCACCGGCCTGGGCCTGGCGATTTGCCTGCGCTTGGTCGAGATGATGGGCGGCTCGTTCGATGTTACGAGCGAACCGGGTCAGGGCTCCACCTTCAGTTTCACCATGCGCTGCAAACGGGCGGCGGCCGGTGCCAGCCGCGCCGCCGCGTCCGCAGTGCTGACGCCGCGCCACTTTGCGGGAAGGGTGCTGGTGGTCGAGGACAACGTGGTCAATCGCAAGGTGGCGCGCGCCACGCTCAAGGGCTTCGGCATCGAAGTGCTGGAAGCCGAGAACGGCAGCCTGGCGCTGCAATTGCTGGCACGCGAACCGGTGGACCTGGTGTTGATGGACATGCACATGCCGGTGATGGACGGGCTGGAAGCGACCCGGCGCATCCGTGTTGCCGAGGCCGCGGGGGAATTCGTCGGGCGCACGCCGATCGTCGCCATGACAGCCAATGTACTGCGCGAAGCGGTCGATGCCTGCAACCAGGCCGGCATGGATGACTTTCTGCCCAAACCATTCACCCGGCGCCAGATCGTCGACATGCTGGCGCGCTGGCTCGGGAGCCCGCCCGACATGCCTGCGGTAGCGGCCGTGGCCGCCCGTGCCCGCACCGATGCAAGCGCCAGCGTCACGCCGCAAGTCCAGGCGGCCGCCATCGACGCCGCGCAGTTTGCACAACTGGCCGACACCATGGGGGACGAGATGGCGATACTCGTCGAAGACTTCGTGACCAGCACCGGCACCATGTTCCACCAGCTTGCCGATCCGCAGGTGCGCGCCGATGCCCAGGTCGTCATGCGCCACGCGCATACCCTCAAATCGAGTGCGGCCATGATCGGCGCCATGCGGCTTTCCGCGCAGGCGCGGGAACTTGAAGCCGCTACCAAGCTTGGCGAACTTGCCGGCCTGGACGCGGCGCTGGCGCAGATGCAACCGGAGTTCGCGCGCGTCTGCGCAGAGCTCGAACAGGCCGCCTGCGACCTTACGCGGGCCGCGCATGTCTGAGGCGCAGGTGCCGAGCGCGCTGGTGGTCGACTGCGACCTCGGCGGCCGTGCCATCCTGCGCGCGCTGTTGCAGCGCGCCGGTTGCGCCGGCGCGGTGGCAGGCAGCGGCGAGGTGGCGCTCGGATGCTTCCGCCCGGGGACTTTCGATGTGGTGTTGATGGACATGCTGATGCCGGGCATCGGCGACGTCAGCATGGTTGAAATCTGTTTCACCGACGCCCTGTTCGGGCCCGCAGCACGCGAGCCTGCGGGCGTGCATTCCGCACTGGAGCGCAGATGAAAATCCTGGTTATCGACGATTCGGCCAACCAAAGGCTGTTTCTCAAGGCCTGTCTGGGCAAGATGGGCCATGAAGTAGTGCAGGCGGCGGACGGCCGTGAAGGCATCGACCGCTTCGGATCGAGCGATCCGGACCTGGTTCTGCTCGACGTGATGATGCCCGGTATCGACGGCTACGAGACCGCTCGGGTGATCCGCGGCGCCCGCGACCAGTGGGTACCGATCATCTTCCTTTCCGGCTGCAACGAGAGTGCCGATATCGAAGCCGCCATTGATGCCGGCGGCGACGATTATCTGACCAAGCCTTTCGATCCGAAGGTGCTGGAAGCGAAGATACGCTCGATGACGCGCATCGCGCAGATGCGCCGGCAACTGGTGCTGCGCTCCGAGGAACTGCGCACCGCGAATGCGGCGCTGATGCGCCTGATCGACATGGACGGCCTGACGGGCATCGCCAACCGGCGCCGCCTCGATGGCAAGCTGGCCGAGGAGATCGGGCGCTGCGCGCGCAATCATGTGCCGCTGTCGGTGGTTCTGCTCGACATCGACCATTTCAAGCGTTTCAACGACAGCCACGGTCACCTGGGTGGCGACGAGTGCCTGAAGGCGGTAGCGTACATGCTCGAGAGCGAGCTCAAGCGTCCGGCCGACCTCGCTGCACGCTACGGCGGCGAAGAGTTCTGCCTGGTATTGCCCGAGACCGATTGCGCGGGCGCGCTGCTGGTGGCCGAGCGCGTGCGCGCCAGCGTCGCGGGCCTGCAGGTGCGGGTAGCGCCGGGGGTGCTCGCATGCGTCACGGCGAGTTTTGGTGTGGCTTCCGAGGTACCGTCCCCGGGCACCGATCCGCACACTTTGATGGCGGCTGCCGATGCGGCCCTGTACTGCGCCAAGGAGGGCGGGCGCAACATGGTGTGCCAGTCGCGCAGCCCGGTGATGCCGGGCACGCGGCCGCCCGCCGGTGCGTATCTGATCCAGTAGCGGCAGGCTGACCTGCACGCTGCCACTGTGCGCTGATCCGGTACACTCGAAGCGAGGCCGGAACCACGGGCCGCGCTCATTTGCAGGAGACTCATTCAGACATGCAAGTTCCCGGCGCCCGCGACGCAGGTAACCCTCCCGTCGCGGGTGATCTGCTACAGCGTGCCGTACCCGCAGTGCGCATGCTGCTGTTGTCGTGTCTCGCTGCTTTCCCCGTGCTGGCCTTGCTGTTGCCGCTGGCCGGCTTCAGGCGCGAAGCGATCGCCATGTGGGCGTTGGTGGCGATAGTGGCCCTGCTCTACTGGCTGCTCAGGCGCGGGCAGGCGCGCGCCGCGTTTTTCGGCCTGGTGGTCGCGCTCATCGCCTATGCGATCGCCGCAACGCTCATTTACGGTTCGATCCGTGGCAGCGGGATCTACGCGTTGTTCGGCGCGGTGTTCGTGGGCGGTATCTTCTTTGGTCGTGGCGCACTGCTTGCTACCGTGGCGGCCAGCATCATGGTCGTGGCCGGGCTGGTCCTGGCCGAGCGCGCCGGCGCCCTGGGGGCGCCGCCGGATTTTTCCGTCGGGCCGATGCAATGGGTCAATCACGCGGTGGTGTTGGCGCTCCTGGGTCTGAACATCGGCTTCGTGCGCTCGCTGGTGGTCGACGCGCTCGGCCGCGCCGCTGCGGAAATCGCCGCGCGGCGGCGCGTCGAGCAGGCGCTGGGCAGCACCGAGGAACTGTTCAGTTCCCTGTTCCGCGACAGTCCGGCGGCGCTGATCATCATCCGCTGCGCCGATGGCAGGATCGCCGAGGTGAACGAAGCCTATGAACGCATTTTCGAAGTCCGGCGCGCTGAAGTGACGGGACGCCGGGCCGTCGAGGTGGAATTGTGGAGTAGTGCGCAAGAACGCGATCACCTGGTTGCCGAGATCGGTCGCGACGGCCGCATTGCGGATCGGCGCCTGCGCTTGCGCAGACGCAGCGGCGTGTTGTTCGATGTCATCGTGTCCACCGCCACCATCGAATGGCGTGGCGAGCCGCACTACTTCTCGACCATCACGGACGTCAGCGCCGAAGTGGTGGCGCGTATAGCGCTGGAAGCCAGCGAGGAGCGCTTTTCCAAGGCCTTCAATTTCAGCCCGATCGGGCTGACCATCACCCGCGAAGGCGATGGCCGCTTCATCGAAGTGAACGGTGCCCACGAGCGCACGCTCGGTCATGCGCGCGCCTGCGTGCTGGGCCGCACTTCGCTGGAGATCGGCAGCTGGCCGTCGGTGCAGGAGCGCCTGCGCTTTGTCGATCTGCTGCGGCGGGACGGGCGGGTTCTGGACTACGACACGCGCCTGCGTCACAAATCGGGAGAACTGGCCGATTGCCGCCTGTTCGCCGAACGGGTCGAGGTGGCGGGCGAATCGTGCATCCTTACCGCAACCATTAACGTCACCGAGCAAAAGCGGCAGGAGGCGCTGATCCTGCAGATAGCGCAGGGCGTTTCCGCCGAAACAGGCCCGGAGTTCTTTCGATTGCTGGCTTCCCACTTGGGCGTGGCAACCGGCGCCACGTGCGTATTCGTGGCCGAAGTCGGCGCTGCGGCGCAACTGTTCCCGCTGGCCTGCTGGCGCGACGGCATCGCGGTCGCGATGGCGCCAAAGCTGGATGCCACGGCGTCAGGTCTTGCGGATTTTCTGCGCGGCGGCGGCATACGCCTCGATCCGGCCGGTGCCGCCGCATACGTCGCTGCCGGCGACCCGTTAGCCGTCGCCGGCATGCGTGGTGCGGCACTGGCCTGCCTGGCCGCGCCGGACGGGACTGCGGTTGGCGTCCTGTGCGCATTCGCGCCCGACGCGTTTGCGGAAGCCCGACGGGTCGAGGCGCTGTTTCGTATTTTTGCCTCGCGCGCCCAGGCCGAACTCATGCGCATGCGCGCCGAGCGCGCGCTGCTCGAGGTCAACCTCGATCTTGAAGGACGGGTGCGCGAGCGCACCACCCAGTTGCAGGCGGCCAACCGCGAACTGGAGGCATTCTCCTATTCTGTATCGCATGATCTGCGCTCGCCTCTGCGGGCGATCGACGGCTTTCTCAGCATCTTGGTCGAGAATGCCGCGCCCTCGCTGACTCCCGACGACCGCGACCTGATCGACCGCGTGCTGGCCAATTGCGCGCGCATGAATGCATTGATCGACGACCTGCTCGATCTGTCGCGCATCAGCCGGATCGAGGTTGCCCGGGAGCGCGTCGACTTGAGCGCCATGGCGCGCGCGGTAATCCAGCAGTTGCAGCAGGCGCAACCCGGACGTGCCGTGCGAGCGACGGTTGCGGCCGGACTGGTTGCCGATTGCGATCCCGCACTGGTCCACATAGTTCTCACCAACCTTTTGGGCAATGCCTGGAAGTTCACCGCCAGGACAGCGCATGCCAGCGTGGAGTTCGGCAGCCTGCCGGATTCGACCGATCAGGCATGTTTTCTCGTGCGCGACAACGGTGCGGGGTTCGACATGCGATATGCAACAAAGCTGTTCACGCCCTTCCAGCGCATGCACCGGCGCGACGAGTTCGAGGGCTCAGGCATCGGCCTGGTCATCGTTGAGCGCATCATCGCGCGCCATGGTGGCAGCATCGAAGTCGAAGCAGCGCCGGGACTGGGCGCCACCTTCCGCTTCACGCTGTCGGCGAAGCGCTGAGAGCATGGTGCAGCGGCTGGCCGCATGTGCGTGGCAGCAGCGATGAACGGCGCGCTGCGCGACGATGCCCCCTGGCTGGTGGCCGATATTGGCGGCACCCATTTGCGCGCTGCACTGTGCGGCCCTGGCGCCCCTTTGCACGCGCTGGCGACGCTGGCGTGCGCGGATTACGCCACGCCCGGTGCGGCACTGGCTGACTACCTGGCGCGCTGCGGCGCGCGCCCGATGGCGGCATGCCTGGCGGTGGCCGGTGCGGTGAGTGGCGACATGTTTCGCTTCACCAACCGTGCGTGGGAGTTTTCGCAGACGCAACTGCGTGCCGACTTAGGGCTTGCGCATCTGCTGGTGCGCAACGATTTCGAGGTGCTGGCATTGGCCTTGCCGGAGCTCATGCGCGCGGATCTGCAGCCGATCGGTGGCGGCAGCCCGCGCGCAGGCTGTCCCATGCTGGTGCTGGGCCCGGGCACCGGTCTGGGGGTGGCGACTCTGCTGCCGCTTGGCGGCAGCTGGCTGGCGCTGGCCGGCGAGGGCGGGCACGCCGGTTTCGCGCCACAGGACGATCTCGAGATCGCGCTGGCAGCCGTGCTGCGGCGTGCCACGCCGCGCGTGACCAACGAATCGATCCTTTCCGGCAGCGGGATCGCGGCGCTGTATGCCGCACTGGCGTTGCTCGATGGCAGGCGCGCCGAAGCGCTGGTCGCAGCGCAGGTCTGCACGCGAGCGCTGGATGCGAGCGATGCGCTTGCAGTGCGCGCGCTCGACGTGTTCTGCGCGGTGCTCGGTGCGGTCGCCGGCGACCTGGCGCTGGTCACCGGCGCCCGTGGCGGGGTCTATATCGGCGGCGGCATCGCACCGCGCCTGCTGCGATTTCTGCAAGGCAGCCGCTTCCGCGAGCGCTTCGAGGCCAAGGCGGCGCAACAGGCCTATGTGGCCGCGATCCCCACGCAGGTGATCGTGCATGCGGCGCCGGCCCTGCTGGGCGCCCGCGTGGCGTTGCGCGCGGCTTGATGGATATTCAGGCGCGGCCGGCGCCGCGCATGGTGTCGGCCAAAAGCGCGAAGCGCGGGTCGGCCGCCAGGTCCTCGATGTCGATCGCGAGCTTGCGTCGCCAGTTCGGGTACTCCAGATGCGTACCCGGAATGTTGACCGGCTCGGTTGCGCCGCTGATGTCGTCCAGTTGCACCACCGCCAGCATGGCGTTGCAGCGCGCTACGGCGGCATGCAGGGCGGCGGTGAGCGCGGGTGGCGCGGGCGGCTCGCCCGGCGCCAGGCCGACTTCCCCCAGCAATTGCAGCAGCGCCTGGCGTTCCGGCTCGCGACGGGCGGCCTCGGCATCGCGTAGCGCTGCTTGCGCAAACAGGCCCAGGTGGTCGCGGCGGGCGATATCGCCGCCGCTCCAGTACTCGGCGATGGTCGGCATGTCGTGCGTTACCACGGTGGCCAGCGCCTGCGCCGGGTATTCCCAGGGGCGCTTGAACGAACCGTCGCCCGACCAGTGGCGCTCGAACAGCAGCACCCGGCAAGACAGGAAGCCGCGCGCGGCCAGCGCGTCGCGCAAGCCGTCGGGCACCGAACCCAGGTCTTCGCCGATGACCATGCAATGGTTGCGCACACTTTCGATTGCCACCACCCCGGCCAAGACCTCGAAAGCGTTCCTGACGTAGCCGCCGGCGGCGCCGCGCATGCCGGCCGGGATCCAGAACAGGCGTGTCAGGGCCATCACGTGGTCGATGCGCAGCGCGCCGGCGGCACGCATGTTTTCCATCAGCAGGGTGCGAAACGGCGCGTAGGCGCGGCGCTCGAGCACGCGCGGGTTCCATGGCGGCAAGCCCCAGTCCTGACCTTCCCGGTTGAGCAGGTCGGGCGGCGCGCCCACGCTGGCGTTGCGCGCGATCAGGTCCTGCCCGCTCCAGCATTCGGCGCCATCGGCGGCGGCGCCCACCGCCAGGTCACGATACAGGCCGATGCGCATGCCGGCGGCTGCCGCGGCCTGCGCGGCGGCTTGCAACTGCAGGTCGGCCTGCCATTGCAGGTAGAACTGGAACTGCACCCGTGCGGCGTGCCGTGCACGAAACGCGCGCACGCCTTCGCCATGCGGATCCTGCCAGTCGGCTGGCCAGTCGCGCCAGCCGGCCAGCTTGCCGTCTTTCTCAAGCAGCCACAGGCGGCGCGCCTCGAAGATGGCGAAATGCTCGAGATCGGCGCCGCCACGCGCCACGAATGCGCTGTAGGCCGCGTCGCGCGCATCGGTACCTGTCGCAAGGCGGCCCCGGAAGTGGTCAAACAGCAGCGCCAGTAGCGGCAGCTTCAGGGCGGTCACGGCCCGGTGGTCGACCAGTTCTGTGGCGCGGGCCGCATGCAGCTGTGCCTGAAAGGCGGGTGCGGCGACCAGGGAATGCGCCGCGCCGCAGGTGGCGAAATCGGCGATGGCTTCGATGTCAAGCAGCATCGGGTCGAGCGCCAGGCGCGACGACGGCGCGTAGGGACTGGCATCTTCAGGCCGCGCCAGATGCCGTGCATGCAGCGGATTCAAGCCGATCAGGGCGGCACCGGCACGGCCGGCGATGGTCGCTACGCGCGCCAGGTCGGTGAAATCGCCGATCCCCCAGTTGCGCGCCGAGCGTAGCGAATAGAGCTGTACAGCCAGGCCCCAGCAGCGGCCGCCAGCGGCGAGGAAGGCGGGAATATGGCAGCGCGCCGGCACCGCCAGCAGCGCGGCTGCGGCATGCTGATGCGGCAGGATCAGGCGGTGGTAGCCCGGCGCGAGCGGCTCTGGAAGATCGATTGCGAGGCGAAAACGCGCTCTGACAGCGCCATCAAGGTCGCGCACTTCGCCGGGCTCATGCGCCAGCGTGCTTGCGCCCTGATGGACAATCCCGGACTCCATGCAGACCTGCCAGGCCAGGCTGCACCCGGCGGCATCGGGCGGCAACGTGACATCGATGCTGAAACTGCAGGCCGGGGCGACTTGCAAAACCGCGGCTAGCGGTGTGGTCCAGGCTGCAAGCTCGATTGCCTGCGCATCGGCGACTTCAGGATCCAGGCCAAGCGATGCCAACAGCGCGCGCGCCGTGGCCTC
>CAYYFR010000103.1:0-19614 GCA_964470865.1 uncultured Burkholderiales bacterium
CGGCAGGCGCGCGAGCAGGACATCCCGGTGAAGACCTTCACCATCCCGATGCACGATGTGGATCGCGCGATCGCCGACAACGAGGAGGCGGGTTTCGTGAAGATCTACGTCAAGGAGCGGACGGACCGGATTCTCGGCGCGACGATCGTTGCTCGCCATGCGGGCGAGATGATCAACGAGATCACCCTGGCGATGGTCTCGGGGATCGGTTTGCGCACTTTGGCCCGTGTCATTCACGCTTATCCGACCCAGGCCGACGCGATAAAGAAGGCGGCAGACGCGTACAACCGCACGCGTCTGACGCCGACCATCCAGTCGCTGCTGCGGCGCTGGTTCCGGTGATAAGCCCCAACTCAGTCGGAGTAGGAATGGAATGCCAGTCACCCAGCATCCCAAGCATTCGATTGCGCGGACATGATGCAGCAGGGTGGTGAACCGGGCTTGCCGGTTGCCTTTTGCCGTCTGTCGTTTGCCATCAAGCGCTGTGAACGTCATAGCCCCGCCTCGATGTGCGGGACGTGTGCGCTTGAACGGCATTTCCCTTGGTCCACCGCCTTCCCTCCACCACCTCTGCCGCCGCAGGAGCTTCCCCCGCAGCCTTGTTCGGCAGCTTCTCTGGTACTACGCGGCAGTCCGACTTCCCGCTTCCGTGGCTCATCTTCGTACGCCCGCCTTGGCGCATCGATTCAAAGCGTAGCGGTCGGACAGCGCGAACTGCATAGAGTCTGCAATTCCTTCCTCAAGGAATCGATGGGTGAAATGGATCAGGTGCCAGTCTTGCAGGCTTTCGCTGGAAGCAGTGCTGCGCGACACCGACAGCGACTGGATCATCGTGCGCCCAGGGCAGCTAACCCAACACGCGTCAATCGGCAAGTTCCGAATGCTGCTCGCATTTTTTGTGCGCCAGCGCACCGACACCTGCGGCGTACAGGATTAACGTGTGAAATCATCGCCACATTTCCATCGCTGTGAGCCAGAAGCTGATTCAGCTGTTACGCAGAAACTGATTCATGGCCTCACACATCCACCACGCACTGCGCAAACACGACAGATCAGAGGCAACGACGATGAGCAACATTTCAAAGGGTTTGGCAGCAGGCTTGGTAGCCACTATCGCGCTGTCGGCAGTGATGGTGATGAAGGCAACCATGGGCTTCATGCCGGAACTCGACCTGCCCAGGATGATCGCGGGCATGCTGGGTCGGGCCGACATGCCCGCAGTTGGCTGGATCGTTCACTTCTTGATTGGCATCGTCATCTACGGTCTGGCCATCGCACTGCTCGACGCACGTCTGCCAGGCACAGGCCACATCGGGCACGGCGTGCTCATCGGCGTCATCGGCTGGCTGGTGATGATGGTCATGCTGATGCCGATCGCCGGCGTGGGCCTTTTCGGCATGCAACTGGGATTCATGGCGCCGATGATGACCCTGGTGCTGCATCTGATCTTCGGCGCTGTGCTCGGCTGGTTCTATGGCCAATCCGCCTGGGGACAGGCACCGACAGCCACAGCTGAATCAATGGCCTGAGCCCCCGGGCGGTGCTCGTTCCAGAGGTCGAGGCCTGGGCCGAGGCTTGCATGCGCGGTGCCGTGGGTGACACCACCATGCCCGGAGCGCCGTCTTGACCACTTTACCTGTCTGGCGCTACTTTTTTGTCCAATGCTCGACGATGAGCGCTGTCGCGTCAGTGTCGCTGCTGTCCACCTCCGCGCACGCGGCCTAGAGCCACCAGCATTCATCGTGAAATGCACTGCTTGAATCGAACGTGGTGCCGGCCGCCGGCGCTAACGCCTCGACGCTGCGCGATGTCGGCATGCGACGTGAGCACGAGATCCGATCTCGTGCGCGAGGCCATGCACATGATCCGCAGAGGCCAACTCGGCGTGTCGTGAAGAAAAGCAGGTTCACGGAGGACCTGACCGCCATTGCGCCGACGCAACGCGAGCTGGGAGCAGCGTACTCGCACTTTCCTTCCGATCGGACGCTCGTGCCGGTAATCCTGTGCGTTGGCGCACAGACCAGTGCTCGAAGCCGCGCTATGGTTTCCTCATGGAACCGCTGAAGCTGCTTTCCAATGGCAGATATCACGTTGCCTTGATGACCTCGGGAAGTGGAAAAAGCGCATGGAACGATCTTGCCATCACGCGTTGGCGGGAGGATGCGAGTCTCGGCAGTTGGGGCAGCTTCCTCGACATGCGATGCGATACGGACGGTGGGGTCTGGTCGGCGTTCGATGCAGGAGCGTTCGGAATGCGCGGCTTGCGGGCGGCCGTCGAGATTGGCGTCGCGGGCACTGAAGACGTGGAGTTGCGCCGACTTCGAATCGCCAACCGTTCGAAACGCGTCGCAGACCTGAGCGCGACCAGCTACGCCGAACTGGTGCTCGCTCCTGCCGCTACGGATGCCGCGCATCCGGCGTTCAACAAGCTCTTCGTGGTGACCGAGATCGACCGACGCTCCGGCGTCATCCTCGCGACCCGGCGCCCAAGCGCACCAACCGACGCGCAATCGTGGCTCTTCCACCAAGCCGTCGTACAAGGCGAAAGCGGCGACGTCTCCTTCGAAACCGACCGCATGCGCTTCCTCGGCCGTGGTCGCGACATGTCGAACGCCCACGCCCTGCGCTCCAGCGGGCCCCTGGGCGGGCATGACGGCGCAGTCCTCGACCCGATCGCTGCCCTGCGCGTCCCGTTTCGCCTGCCGCCGGGCGCGGCTTGCACGATCGACTGGACGACCGGCATCGCAGCTACGCGCGACGAATGCATCGCTCTGGCGACACGCTCGCGCGCAACCGGAGCCGGCGAGCGCATCATCGAAGGAAGCCACGCCTTCCGTCGTGACACGCTTCGCCGGCTGGCGGCGACCGAGGACGACGCGACCTTGTTCGAGCGCCTTGCCGCCGCGCTGTTCGTCGCCGATCCGGCGCTGCGCGCACCGCCGGACGAGATCGCGAAGAATCGACGCGGCCAGTCGTCGCTCTGGGCCTTCGGCATCTCGGGCGACGTGCCGATCGTCGTTACCGAAGTTGCCAGTGCGCACAACCTGGCCACCTTGCGCCAGCTGCTTCAGGCGCACGCCTTCTGGGCCGCCCATGGGTTGAAGACGGAGCTGATGGTGTTGCAGGAAGGCACTGGCAACGCGGCCTCTACGTTGCGTGAGTCGATTCGGTCGGTGATCGACGAGTTCGGCGCCACCGCACTCGTCGACCGCCACGGTGGCATCTTCGTGCACGATGCGGCGGCCCTGGACGACGCCGATCGCGTCCTGCTGCACAGCGTCGCCCGTATCGTCGTGTTCAGTTTGCGCCGCAGCCTGACCGATCTCAGTCATGCGTCGGGTGCGCGGGTCGCGCCGGCGGCCGCGCGCGTGACTGCGGCGCTCGATGCCCTCGACGAACCCCTTCCCCCTCCCGAGGCGAATCTGCTCGCGTTCAACGGCCACGGCGGCTTCAGCGCCGACGGTTGCGAGTACGTGATCATGACGTCGCGATCATGCATGACGCCTTTGCCCTGGACGAACGTGATCGCCAACCCGGGATTCGGCACCATCGTTTCCGAGAGCGGCAGCGCCTCGACGTGGAGCGAGAACTCGCACGAGTTCCGGCTCACGCCCTGGTCGAACGATCCGGTCAGCGACACTTGCACCGAGGCGATCTACATCCATGACAGCGACAGCGGGGCCCTCTGGTCGCCAACGGTACTACCGACACGAACCGCTGGCGCCTATGTTGTGCGGCACGGGTTTGGGTACAGCCTGTTCGAGCACGAAGAGCAGAAGATCGAGTCGAGCCTGTGCATCCACGTCGCGATCGACGCGCCTGTAAAGTACTCGACACTCACCCTGCGCAACCTCTCGGATCGGACGCGTCGGCTCTCCGTCACCGGCTACGTCGAGTGGGTGCTCGGCGACGAGCGCGAGAAGAGCCTGATGCATGTTGTCACCGAAGTCGATGCTGCGCTTGGCGCGCTGTTCGCGCGCAACGGCTACAACACCGACTTCGCCGAACGCACTGCGTTCTTCGCCATCGACGGCGGTGCCTCCAGCGTCTGCGCTGACCGCAGCGAGTTCTTCGGCGCCGGCGGTACGCGGGCGACACCCGCTGCTCTGACGCAGGCGCGGCTGTCCGGCCGTGTCGGCGCCGCCCTCGACCCCTGCGGCGCGTTGCGCGTCGACCTCGAGCTGGCCGCCGGTGAAGCGCGCGAGATCGTCTTCCGGCTGGGCGCCGGCAAAACGTCCGATGAAGCGCGCGATCTCTCCCGCACCAGCGCGCGCCAGGCCGCGACCAGCCTCGACTCGGTCCGCGCGCACTGGCAGCGCACTCTCGGCGCCGTTCGTGTCTGCACGCCCGATCGAAAGGTCGATGTGCTAGCCAACGGCTGGCTGCTCTACCAGGTCATCAGCTCGCGCCTGTGGGGGCGCACGGCCTTCTATCAGACCAGCGGCGCCTACGGCTTTCGCGACCAGCTGCAGGACGTGTTGGCGCTCGTGCATGCCGAGCCGGGCCTTGTGCGCGAGCATCTGCTGCGTTGCGCCGCACGCCAGTTCGAAGAGGGCGACGTGCAGCACTGGTGGCATCCGCCCTCGGGAAAGGGCGTGCGCACCCGCTGCTCGGACGATTACCTTTGGCTGCCGTTGGTGACCAGCCGCTATGTGGAAGTCACCGGAGACACCGGCGTCCTGGACGAGGTGTGCCCCTTCCTGCACAGCCGCCTGCTGGCGCACGGCGAAGCCTCGAACTACGAACAGCCTGCCTTGTCGGCGCAGTCGGCCACGCTCTACGAGCATTGCGCGCGAGCGCTGCGGAGCTCGCAGCGCCGGGGCTCGCACGGCTTGCCGCTGATGGGTGCGGGCGACTGGAACGACGGCATGAACCTAGTCGGCATCGACGGGAAAGGCGAAAGCGTCTGGCTCGCCTTCTTTCTCATCGCGGTCCTGAAGCGTTTCGCGCCGCTGGCGCAGGCCCGCGAAGACTTGGCGCTCGTCGCGCTGTGCGAAGGCGATGCGGCGATGCTCACGGCCAGGGTCGAGGCGAGCGCATGGGACGGCGCCTGGTACCAGCGCGCCTGGTTCGACGACGGCACGCCGCTCGGATCGGCCGCCAACTCCGAGTGCCAGATCGATTCCATCGCCCAGAGCTGGTCGGTGATTTCCGAAGCCGCGCCGCCCGAACACGCGCGCACGGCCATGGCGTCGCTGGAGCGCCGCCTCGTCGAACCCCAAGCGCGTATTGTCCGACTGCTCGATCCGCCCTTTGACGTCTCGCACCCGGCGCCGGGCTACATCGGGGGATATGTCCCCGGCGTGCGCGAGAACGGCGGCCAATACACGCACGGCGCCATCTGGGCAGTCCTCGCTTTCGCGGTGATGGGCGATGCCGAGCGTGCCTGGCAACTGTTCGCCATGCTCAATCCGATCCGGCATGCTGACAGCGAGAAGCATGTCGCTGTCTACAAGACCGAGCCTTACGTCGTCGCCGGCGACGTCTACGCCATCGCCCCGCATGTGGGCCGTGGCGGCTGGAGCTGGTACACGGGCTCGGCCGGCTGGATGTATCAAGTGCTAGTCGAGCGGCTGCTCGGCCTGCAGCGAAGCGGGAACAAACTCTATTTGCGACCGCTCCTGCCCAGAGACTGGCCGGGTTTCGAGCTGCACTACCGGTTCGAGTCGACGACCTACGAGATCGCGGTGCGGGCGTCGGCGGCCACCGAGGCGGCGTTGCTCACCGTCGATGGCGTGAAGTCTTGCGGGAACCTCGTCGTGCTGGTCGACGACGGCGCATTGCACCACGTGCTGCTGACCATGCCACGCACCACTTCGCCCCTTGCCAGAACGACGAACCATTGAAGGACAGTGGCATGCAACTCGGAATGATCGGATTGGGCCGCATGGGCGCGAACATGGTTCGTCGCCTGGTCAAGAGCGACCACTCTTGCGTGGTCCACGACATCCACCCGGAGGCCGTGTCCGCACTCGCCAAGGAGGGGGCGGTCGGCGCATCGTCGCTTGCCGACATGGTTGCGAAGATGACCGCACCGCGCGCGATCTGGATGATGGTGCCGGCGGCCGTCGTCGATCAGGAGCTCGAGGCGCTCGTGAAGCATCTCGAACCGGGCGACATAGTGATCGACGGCGGCAACTCGTACTACCGCGACGACATCCGGCGCGCGGGCAAGGGATTCCTCGGCGACCAGCGCGAGCTCTTCCTGTGCGAGAACGAGGCCGGCGAAGAGCCACCGTACGAGCGGCTGCTGTGCGATGCGATGGCCGGCGATGGCGCGCTCTTCACCAGCCAGGACGCCGTCGAAGCGGCGTGGGCGGTGGTCGACGACGTGCTCGAACATCACCATCCCGCGCTGCCATATGCGCGCGGCTCGTGGGGTCCTGCCGCCGCCGACGCGCTGATCGCCGGTGATGGCGGCTGGCACGCGCTCACCGTCACAGAAAGTTGCCCGCCGTGAGCAGCGCGACCGCCTCGGCCGCTCGTGCCGACGTCGTCTTCCTGCTCGACGTCGACAACACGCTGCTCGACAACGACCGGGTCATCGCCGACCTGCGGCGCCATCTCGAGGAGGCGTTCGGCGTCGCCAGCGCCGACCGCTACTGGGTCATCTTCGAGCAGTTGCGCGGCGAGCTCGGCTACGCCGACTACCTCGGCGCGCTGCAGCGCTATCGCAACCAGATCGAGCACAGCGGCAACGGCGACCACCGCCTGCTGCAGGTGTCGAGCTTTCTGATCGACTATCCGTTCGCCGACCGGCTCTATCCGGGCGCGCTCGAAGTCGTCGACCGCCTCTCCGGCTTCGGCCCGACGGTGATCCTGTCGGACGGCGACGTCGTGTTCCAGCCGCGCAAGGTCTGGCGCTCGGGCCTGTGGGATGCCGTGCAGGGGCGGGTGCTGATCTATGTCCACAAGGAACAGATGCTCGACCAGGTGCAGCGCCTGTATCCGGCAAGGCGCCACGTGATGGTCGACGACAAGCAGCGCCTGCTCGCGGCCATGAAAGAGGTGATGGGCGATCACCTCGTCACCGTGTTCCCACGCCAGGGCCACTACGCACTCGACCCGGCGAACGTCGGCCGCTATCCGGCCGCCGACTGCACCATCGACGCAATCGGCGACCTGCTCAAGCTCGACATCGGCGCGCTGTTCGGCGCCGCGTCCAAGGAGTTCACATGATCAACCCCAATACGCGAGCGCTGCACGCGCTCGGCCAGAGCCTCTGGCTCGACAACATCACCCGCGACCTGCTCGCCGACGGCACGCTAGCCCGCTACATCGCCGAGCTGTCGGTGACGGGCCTCACATCGAACCCCACGATCTTCGAGCGCGCGATCGGCGAGGGCAAGGCCTACGACGAGCAGATCGGCGCGCTGACGCAGGCGGGCCGGTCCGGCGAAGACCTGTTCTTCGCCCTCGCCGAGCAGGATCTGGGCCGTGCCGCTGACCTGTTCAAGCCGATCCACGACGCGACCAGCGGCGTCGACGGCCGGGTCTCGCTCGAGGTCTCGCCGCTGCTCGTTGACGACACGGCCGCGACGATCGCGGCCGCCCGGCAGCTGTTCGACGCGACGGCACGCGCCAACCTCTTCATCAAGATCCCGGGTACGCCGGCCGGCGTGAAGGCGATCGAGGAATCGATCTTTTCAGGCATTCCAGTCAATGTCACATTGCTCTTTTCGCGCGAGCAATACCTCGCTGTCGCCGAGGCATACATGCGCGGCATCGAACGGCGAATCGAGGCCAGGCTGGATCCCAAGGTGGAGTCGGTGGCCTCGCTGTTCGTGAGCCGATGGGACGTCGCGGTGAATGACCAGATTCCTGTCGATTACCGCAACCGCCTGGGGGTGGCGATCGCCGGGCGCACCTACAAGGCCTATCGCGAGCTGATGGCGGCGCCGCGCTGGAAACGTCTGGCCGCTGCCGGCGCGCACCCGCAGCGGCTGCTCTGGGCCAGCACCGGGATGAAGGATGCGGACGCGCGCGACACGCTCTATGTCGAGAAGCTGGCGGCGCCCGACACGATCGACACCATCCCCGACAAGACCCTCCTGGCGTTCGCAGACCATGGCAAGGTCGGCCCGGTCCTCGCAGCGGACGGGGGCGACGCCGAGCAGGAGATCGCCAACTTCGTCAAGCTCGGCATCGATGTTGACGCGCTCGCTTTGCGGCTGCAAAAAGAAGGCGGCGACTCGTTCAAGAAGTCGTGGCGCAGCCTGCTCGCCGGCATCCGGGACAAGAGCGCGCAGCTGGCGGGCCCGGCGGCGCGATGATCCAGCCCGCCCTCGCCGCTCGCCCGGCGTGGCAGGCACTGATCGCCCACCACGCGGCGATCGGCGCGACCCATCTGCGCGACCTGTTCGCCGGCGACACCGGCCGCGGCGAGCGGCTCGGGCTCGAGGCCGCCGGCGTGTATCTCGACTACTCGAAGAACCGCGTCACGGACGAGACGATGACGCTGCTGGCGGCACTGGCGCGCGAGTGCGACCTGGTCGAGCGCACCGCGGCGATGTTCTGCGGCGATGTGATCAACACAACCGAGAAGCGCGCGGTGCTGCACGTGGCCTTGCGCGCGCCTGCGGGCTCCCGCCTTATGGTCGACGGTGTCGACGTCATTGCGGAAGTCCACGCGGTGCTGGGCCGCATGGGCGCGTTCGCGACCGCGCTGCGCAGCGGCCGCTGCCTCGGTCACACCGGCAAGCGCATCCGCAACATCGTGAACATCGGCATCGGAGGGTCCGATCTCGGCCCGGTGATGGCCTACGAGGCGCTGCGTTTCTACAGCGACCGGGGCCTGACGCTGCGCTTCGTCTCCAACGTCGACGCCAGCGACCTGGCCGAGGCGACCCGCGACCTCGACGCCGCGCAGACCCTGTTCATCGTGTCGTCGAAGACCTTCAAAACCCTCGAAACACTGACCAACGCGCATGCGGCGCGGCAATGGGTCGTCGCCCGGCTCGGCGACGACAAGGCGGTGGCGAAGCACTTCGTCGCCGTGTCGACCAATGTCGAGGGCGTCACCGCCTTCGGCATCGCGGCCGAGAACATGTTCGGCTTCTGGGACTGGGTTGGCGGCCGCTATTCGATGGATTCCGCGATCGGCCTGTCGACGATGCTCGCCATCGGGCCCGACGCCTTCTCCGAGATGCTCGCGGGCTTTCATGCGATGGACGAGCACTTCCGCACGGCGCCGGTCGAGCGCAACCTGCCGGCGCTGCTGGGTCTCCTGGCGATCTGGAACAACAACTTCCTCGGCGCTGCCACGATCGCCGTGCTGCCCTACGAGCAGTACCTGAAACGCCTGCCGGCCTATCTCCAGCAGCTGACCATGGAGAGCAACGGCAAGCACGTGACACTCGCGGGCGGCCGCGTCGGCGCCGAGACGGCGCCGATCCTCTGGGGCGAGCCCGGCACCAATGGCCAGCACTCGTTCTACCAGCTCATCCACCAGGGCACGCGCATCGTGCCGTGCGACTTCATAGGCTTCTGCCAGACGCTGAACCCGCCCGGCGCGCAGCACGACCAGCTGATGTCGAACCTGTTCGCCCAGAGCGAGGCGCTGGCGTTTGGCCGGACCGCGGCAGAAGTTGCTGCCGAGGGCACGCCCGCCGAGCTCGTGCCGCACCGCGTCTTCGAAGGCAACCGTCCGAGCAACACGCTGCTGCTGGAGCGGCTTACGCCGCAGTCGCTCGGGGCGATCGTCGCGCTCTACGAGCACAGCGTCTTCGTCCAGGGCGTCGTCTGGAACATCGACTCGTTTGACCAGTGGGGCGTGGAGCTCGGCAAGGCACTGGCCCAGCGCGTCATCCCCGAGCTGCAGAGCGTCGACGACCCGCCGCTCGCGCACGACAGCTCGACCAATTGCCTGATCCGGCGCTATCGCCGGGCCCGGGACCGGACGAACCCGTCCGCATCCGACTAGCAGCTCACCCATGGCCACCCGCATCAGCCCTCTCGCCGGCAAGCCGGCGCCGCTGTCGGCCCTCGTGGACATCGCCCGCCTCGTCACCGCGTACTACACCGGGATCCCCGATGCGAGCGTCGCAGCGCAGCGCGTCGCCTTCGGCACCTCCGGGCACCGCGGCTCGTCGTTCGACCTGTCCTTCAACGAGCATCACGTCCTCGCCATCACGCAGGCGATTTGCCGTTATCGAAAGACGCAGGGCATCGACGGGCCGCTGTACCTCGGCATCGACACCCACGCGCTCTCGGCGCCAGCCTGCGCGAGCGCGCTCGAGGTGCTCGCGGCCAATGGAGTTCAAACGATGCTGGCAGAAGGCGACGAGTACACGCCGACGCCCGCTGTCTCACATGCCATCCTCACCTGGAACCGGGGCCGGCGCACGGGCCTGGCTGACGGCATCGTCGTCACGCCTTCGCACAACCCGCCCGACAACGGCGGATTCAAGTACAACCCACCGCACGGCGGCCCGGCCGGCACGGAGATCACGACTTGGATCGAGACCGCAGCTAATGCCTTCCTCGAGCAGGGGCTGGTCGGCGTCCAGCGCATGCCGTACTCGCAGGCGCTCGTCGCGGGAACGACCCGCCGCCACGACTACCTCGGCCGCTACGTCGCCGATCTCGCCAGCGTGATCGACTTCGACGTGATCCGCAGCAGCAAGGTGCACATGGGCGTCGATCCGCTCGGCGGCGCCGGTGTTCACTACTGGCCGCGCATCGCCGAGCACTACGGTCTCGACCTCACGGTGGTGAGCGACGCCGTCGATCCGACCTTTCGCTTCATGACCCTCGACTGGGACGGCCAGATCCGCATGGACCCGTCGTCGCCCTATGCGATGCGGCGCCTGCTCGGCATCAAGGACCGCTTTGACATCGCCTTTGCCTGCGACACCGACCACGACCGCCACGGCATCGTCACGCCCGCCGGCCTGCTGGCGCCGAACGCATACCTGTCGGTGATGATCGACGACCTGTTCCGGAGCCGGCCGCAGTGGTCGGCAGCGGCGGCGGTCGGCAAGACGGTGGTCAGCACCCGACTCATCGATCGGGTCGTCGCCCGCCTCGGCCGCAAGCTCTATGAGGTGCCCGTCGGCTTCAAATGGTTTTCCGACGGACTGCTCGACGGCTCGCTCGGCTTCGGGGGCGAGGAAAGTGCCGGCGCATCGTTCCTGCGCCGTGACGGCACTGTCTGGACGACCGACAAGGACGGCATCGCCCCGGCTCTGCTGGCGGCCGAGATCACGGCGCGCACCGGCCGTGATCCCGCACGCGCCTACGCTGAGCTGACGCGCGCGCTCGGCGAACCGGCCAATGATCGGGTCGATGCGCCGGCGACGCTGCAGCAGAAGAAGCTGCTCGCGGCGCTGACGCCCGACGCGCTCGACGCGCGCGAGCTCGCAGGCGAGAAGATCGACAGCGTCGTGGACAAGGCGCCCGGCAACGGCGCGGCGATCGGCGGCGTCAAGGTGAGCGCGAAGAGCGGCTGGTTTGCCGCGCGGCCCTCAGGCACCGAGGACATCTACAAGATCTACGCCGAAAGCTTCGCCGGCGTCGAACATCTTCAGCAGATCATGAAGGAAGCGCAGGGCATCGTCGACCGCGCCATCGCCGGCCCGACGACCTCGGAGAAGGCGGCCTGACATGGATGCGCAAAACCTCATCGACACCGCCGCCTCACTGGTCGCCGGTGACAAGGCACTGCTCGCCACGAGCGAGAGCACGCCAACCTGCAACAAGCGATTCGCGGCGCGCCTATTGCGACATGATTGTCGCGACGCCGCCACTGGGTGAAAGCATCGGCGGCGCGATCCTCTACGACGAGACGCTGCGCCAGAAGGCGAATCGTGGCCTCCCCTTCGCCGGGGCGCTTCTCGCCACCGGAATCGTTCCCGGCACCAAGGTCGACGCTGGCGCAAAGGCGCTCGCTGACCATCCCGACGAGCAAGTGGCCGAGGGCCTCGACGGCTTGCGCGAGCGGCTCGCGGAATACATATCGATGGGCGCGCGCTTCGCCAAGTGGCGCGCCGTGATCCGCATCGGCGAGGAGATCCCAAGCCGGGGCGGCATTGCCGCCAACGCGCTCGCGCGCTACGCCGCGCTTTGCCAGGAGGCGGGGCTGGTACCGATCGTCGAGCCCGAAGTGCTGATGGAGGGTGTCCACACGCTGGCGCGCTGCGCCGCCGCGTCGGCCGAGGTCCTGCATGCGGCGTTTGCCGAGATTCACCTGCAGGGCGTGCTGCTCGAGGGCATGCTGCTGAAGCCGAACACGGTCCGGCCCGGCCTGGCGGCGGACCGCAGCAACCTCGATGCTGTCGCCGACGCCACCGTCACTTGCCTGTTGCGCACCGTGCCGGCGGCCGAGCCCGACGTCGCCTTTCTTTCCGGCGGGCAGAGTGCGAAGCTCGCCTCGGATTGCCTGAGCGCGATGAACGAATGCTTAAGATCGCGCCTGCCATGGGGCCTCGGCTTTTCGATCGCACGCGAGATACAGCAGCCCGCACTGGAAAAGTGGCGAGGGCTCGCCGAGAACGTGCCGGCGGTGCACGCCGCCCTGTTCCACCGTGCCGACTGCAACCGCGCATCGCGGCGCGGCGCCTACGACGCCAGCGCCGACGCGCCGCCATCGACCTGACCCCTCACAAGGTTTCCCATGTCCGACACCCTCGACGAACTCTGCGTCAACACCCTGCGCTTCCTCTCGGTCGACATGGTCCAGCAGGCCAACAGTGGTCACCCCGGCATGCCGCTGGGCGCGGCACCCATGGCCTATGCGCTGTGGGACCGCCACCTCAAGCACAACCCCGGCGATTCGCTCTGGCCCGACCGCGACCGCTTCGTGCTTTCGGCAGGACACGGCTCGGCCTTGCTCTACAGCCTGCTGCATCTCACCGGATACGGGCTCTCGCTCGACGACATCAAGGCCTTTCGACAATGGGCCAGCAAAGCGCCGGGCCACCCGGAGCGCGGGCACACCGCGGGCGTCGAAGTCACCACCGGACCGCTGGGCCAGGGCTTCGCCAACGCGGTGGGCATGGCGATAGGTGAAGCGCAACTCGCGGCGCGCTACAACCGGCCCGGGCACGCGGTGATCGACCACCACACCTATGTGATCGCGGGCGATGGCGACCTGATGGAAGGCGTGGCGGCAGAAGCTGCCTCGCTGGCCGGGCATCTGAAACTCGGCAAGCTGGTCTGCCTGTACGACGATAACCGTGTGACGCTCTCCGCCGGCACCGACATGGCGTTTTCGGAAGATCGCGCCACGCGCTTCGCAGCTTGCGGCTGGCACACCGTGGCGGTGGCGGATGGCAACGATGTCGAGGCGATAGCCGCAGCGCTGCAAGCGGCGCGGTCCGAAGGCGCAAGACCGTCGCTGATCCTGGTGCGCACACACATCGGCTACGGTTCGCCGAACAAACACGACAGTTTCGAAGCGCACGGCTCGCCGCTCGGCGTGGACGAGGTTCGGCTGACCAAACAGCGCCTCGGCTGGCCTGCCGAGCCGCCGTTCCTGATCCCCGCGGCGGCACAGGTGCATATGCGCGAGGCGCTTGCGCGCGGGCAGAACGCCCAGGCCGTGTGGAGCCAACGCATGCAGGCCTTCGCGCTGGCGTTTCCGGACCTGGCCGCGGAACTGCAGTGCAGCCTGCGCGGCGAACTTCCCTCCGGCTGGGACGCCGACATCCCGATATTTCCTGCCGATGCCAAAGGCATGGCCACGCGGGTCGCGTCGGGCAGGGTGATGAACGCGATCGCCGCACGGCTGCCCGCGTTGAGCGGTGGCTCGGCCGACCTGGACACGTCGACCAAAACCGCGCTGAAGGGCCTGGGCGATTTCAACCCACCTTCAACCGACAGCGACGACACCCAGGGTTCCAACGGCGGCCGCTGGAGTCATGCCGGCCGCAACCTGCACTTCGGCGTGCGCGAACACGCGATGGGCGCCATCGTCAACGGCCTGGCCGCGCACGGCGGCTTCATCCCGTATGGCGCTACTTTCCTGATTTTCTGCGACTACATGCGGCCGGCGATTCGTCTTGCAGCTTTGATGAAGCTGCATGTCGTCCATGTTTTCACCCACGACAGCCTGGCCGTCGGCGAAGACGGACCCACGCACCAGCCGGTGGAGCAACTTGCCAGCCCGCGCGCGATGCCCGGGCTCACCTTGATCCGCCCGGCCGACGCCAATGAAACCACCGTGGCCTGGAAGGTGGCCGTCGAGAGCGGCCAGCGCCCGGTGTTGCTGGCGCTGACCCGGCAGGAGGTGCCAACGCTGGATCGCCGCCGCTATGCCAGCGCCGAAGGCTTGCGCCGCGGCGCTTATGTGCTCAGCGATGCGGATCGCCAGCCGCCCGCGCTGATCCTCATCGCCAGTGGCTCGGAGGTCGCCTTGATCGTGGCCGCCGCCGCGCGGCTGCAAGGCGAAGGCATCGCCGTGCGCTGCGTGTCGATGCCAAGCTGGGACCTGTTCGATGCGCAGTCGCAGACGTACCGAGATGAGGTACTTCCGTCCAGCGTGCCGGCACGGCTGGCCGTGGAACTGGGCGTGGCCCAGGGCTGGCATCGCTACGTCGGTGAGCGCGGCGACGTGCTCAGTGTTGACCGCTTTGGCGCATCCGCGCCTGCGGATGTCTTGCTGCGCGAGTATGGCTTCACGATCGACAAGGTCGCATCACGGGCACGCGCACTGATGAGCGGCTGATGTGCGCCTTCATCGGCAAGCAACGCTGCGTCTCACTTGGGCTTCGGACCGGCATTCGATATTATGAGCTGTAGGTGCGGCGCGAAATCGCGATCGCATCGGTCACCAGGCGCGGGGCGCCGTGGATTTCCGCTCGATCAAGGCGGTGATGGGGATGGTCATTCTGCGTGATTTGACCTGTATCACAGCCGCTTCTCAAGGATTGCATACGATGGAATGACTGCGGAACCGGGCTCTTGCTTTCTGTGTGTGTGTCAACGCACAGACGATCAGGGAGCGCCAAGCCAATCATGATGGCAGCATTGGGCTAAGGGATAGCCATGATTGTTCAAATTAGTATCGGGACGTTACTGGGCCGCATCGTAAATGCGGCTGCCGGCCGTGACGCTTCGCTCCAGGAAAGTCCCTCCCGGCAGCCGGCGGCTGCGGCAACCCTGCTGGATGACACGTAGTTGATCCCACACATGAAGCCGATCTTCAGCGCTCGAGCCAAACGCGGCACCGCATTCGCGGCGCTGGCGTTGTGGCTGTTTGCCGTGGCTTCAGGGGTCGCAAACGCCTGCCTTCTGGAAGCTCCTGGACCCCACAGTCACGACGCTGCGGAAACACACGCCACCGCAGCTAACGACCCGCATGAGCGGTCCGAGGTGCAGGCGGCGGCACATGCCGGCCATGATGGAAATTTGGACGAATCGAAGGCGCCATGTCTGAAGGTGTGCGACGACGGCACGCACGCCTTGCTCAATCGCCTGCCAGGCATCGATTTGACCGATCCCGGCCAGGTAGCTTTCGTCGCGGTCGTCTGGACCGCCACGGCGCCCGCTGTCTCCGCGCTCAGCCGTGCGCCTGCGCCACACCCGCCTGACCGCGGGCCTCCCATCAGGATTCGCTTCTCGCGACTGGCGCTATAGCGCCTGTTTGACGTCCGATCCGGAGATCCCCGCTCCAGAGTCGGCGTCAACTCCGTTATACGGCTGGATTCCGTACGCAGGTGCTGGAGGGAGTCGCAAACGACCGTCCTGCCCGTGTCCCGCACGGCCGGATCCCTTTCCCGCTTGAACATATCTTTCAGGAGACGAACATGAATACCATTTCCTCACTCGCCCTCGCCCTCGCCCTCGCCGCCACCGGCGCTCAAGCATGGGCAGCCAACCACGAAAAGCATGACGCTCATCACCCGGCCGGCGCAGCGTCGGCGCCCACCACAAAAGCCATGCCGGGCAAACCCAACCCCGCGATGGCCCGGATGGATACGCAAATGAAAGCCATGGGCGAGATGCACGACAAGATGATGGCGGCCAAGACCCCCGAGGAACGCAATGCCCTGATGGCCGAGCACATGAAGACCATGCAGGACGGCATGGCCATGATGAAAGGCATGTCGTCCGGCGGTATGACCGGTATGACCGGTATGCAGGGCGGCATGGGGATGAAAAAGGGCGGTGCATCCGCCATGTCGAACGAAATGATGGAAAAGCGCATGGACATGATGCAAAGCATGATGCAGATGATGATGGACCGCCAGACGGCTTTGCCTACAAAGTGAAAGACCCCGCAGGCATCGCGGCGCTCGCCGTCAAGCGAGTGGTTCGCATGACTGTTCCCCTGGAGAATCGAATGGAGCACGACCACACACTACATGACGCCGAGCCCCGACGATTCTGGGGTTCTCGCTACTCGATCGGCTTGATGGTCATGGGCGCGGCGGCGGCGTACTTCCTGCTCACCGAACACCGGGCCCACTTCTTCGGGGCATTGCCGTTCCTGCTGCTGCTGGCCTGCCCGCTGATGCATGTGTTCATGCATCACGGACACGGTGACCATTCCGGCAGCCATGATCGCCACGATGGTGCCCCGCCGCGCCCGGACAACACCACGCCGCCTAAGGCAACCAAGACCGGAGCGCAGCCATGAGCCACGACGCCCCCGCCTACGGACTGTGGGCGCTCGTCGTCCTCAATTCGGCCATCTTCCTGATGTTCGCATTCAGCTTCTCCAAGCCGCGGAGCGCGCGCGACTGGCGAACCTTCGGTGCCTTCGCGTCGTTCATCGTCGCCCTGTTCGTCGAGATGTACGGATTCCCGCTGTCGATCTACCTGATGTCGGGATGGCTGCAAACGAAGTACCCCAACCTTGACCTGCTGTCGCACAACAGCGGTCACCTGTGGTCGACCCTGCTGGGCGAGAAGGGCGACCCTCACTTCGGCCCGCTGCACATCGCCAGCTACTTTTTTTTAGGCTTCGGTTTCTACCTGTTGTCCATCGCCTGGAACGTCCTGTACCACGCGCAGCGGCGCACTGCCCTGGCGGTGACGGGCCCGTATGCCCGCATCCGCCATCCGCTGTACGTCGGCTTTGTTCTGATCCTGATTGGCTTTCTGCTGCAATGGCCGACCCTGCTGACCTTGGTGATGTTCCCGGTCCTGCTCTTGATGTATGCGCGGCTGGCCATCAATGAAGAGGCGGAGATGCACAAACAGTTCGGCGCGCAATACGAAGCTTGGGCGGCGCGCACGCCGCGGTTCGTGCCGTCGTTGCGCAAGAAGGCTTTGATCGCCGCAGACGAGAAAGTCGCGTCATGAGAAAAAGCAACCACGAGAGCGACCACCGAAAAAAGGCGGCGGAGGCGGCAGCCGTAGGCAGCGGCGCAACAGGGACAACGCTCGCTCAGGACGACTCGCGTGGGAAAACCTCGATCTCACGCGAGGACTACAAGGCGCAGCTCAAGCCCTTGCAAGTCGAGCTGGTCAAGTTGCAACGCCATTTCATCGGCTGCCGCGACAAGATCCTTGTTCTGCTTGAAGGGCGCGACGCCGCGGGCAAGGACGGCAGCATCAAGCGCATCGTCGAGCACTTGAGCCCGCGCGAAACGCGGGTCGTAGCTCTAGGCAAGCCGTCGGACCGGGATCGAAGCGCCTGGTACTTCCAGCGTTACGTCCCGCAACTGCCGGTGGCCGAGGAGCTCGTCCTGTTCAACCGCAGCTGGTACAACCGCGCCGGCGTCGAGCACGTGATGGGTTTCTGCTCCAAGGAAGAGCATGAGGAGTTCATGCAATCGGTGCCGAAGTTCGAGGAGATGCTGGTCAATTCCGGCATCAAGCTGCTCAAGTACTACCTCGACATCGGCAAGGACGAGCAGATACGCCGCCTGGCCGATCGCCAGCGCGACCCGCTCAAGCAGTGGAAGACCAGCCCGATCGACGCCGTCGCCGTGAAGCAATGGCGAGCGTATTCCGCCGCGCGCAACGAGATGCTGATGCGAACCCACAGCGCAGTCGCGCCGTGGCGCATCGTGAAGGCGGACGACAAGCGCCTCGCGCGCCTGAATCTGATGCGCGACATGCTGTCGCGGCTGCACTACGCCGGCAAGAAGAACAAGCTCGTCTTGCCCAACCCGGACATCGTGTTCGAGTTCTCCCCCGATTGCATCGACGCCAGGCGCCTGGCGCGCTGACACTCACCCTTGAAGGAACAAACATGAAAACCAGCACCATTGAAGTGCACGACATGCTATCGGTATTGAGCGTCGACGAAGTCGAAAAGCGAATCGGCGAAGTGCCCGGCGTCCAAAGCGTGACCGTGAACTTTGCTGCCGGCAACGCCACCGTGCGCTATGACGAGACGCAGCTCGAAGCGACCGATATCAAGTCGGCAGTGCGCCAACGCGGGTTTGAGACCGCCACGCCCGCTGCCGGCCCGGCGGGAGATGGCGACGAAGGCAAAGCGGCATCGGGTGCGGCGCCTGTAGCCACACCGGCTTCACCGCCCGCAGGCGCAGCGCCTGCGCCCCTCGACAGCCCGGCCTCTCCCGCCGCCGGCGCCGCAGCACCTGACAAGACGGCCGCCTCCGCCGCTCCTGAGCCTCCCCCGGCCGAGCCGCTCGCCGCTGCCGCAGGCGACGAGTCGAAGGACAAGGCGGCACCGGAGAAGAGTTAGCGCGCCTTCTCGCTCACAAGCTTGGTTCCGCCCCGAACGCAGAAGCACCTGGCACTCGACCCAGCCAGTTCCCAATGGACCAGCAACCGCTCCACAGGAGATCACCATGTCCACAGCCACCGTTTCACGAAATACTGCCCAGGGTTTGCCGCCAGAGTTGAGAAGTGCCCAGGCAGCCGTCCAACTTCCGGAAGTCCAGGAGATGCTGCGGAGACTGTCCGGCCACGGCCTGGGCATCTTCATGCCGCACATGCACGACGAACGGACGGGCGACTTCCTGTCCCTCCCCGGTGACCTCACGCAGGTGGAAGCCGGCCTCGAGTGTCGTTCCAGCCTGCGGCGGAAATCGCCAACCAGGCCGACCGGTTTTTGCAGGTCGCGTGGCTTTGGCGCGCCGGTGCGTCCGCATCGGTGGCGGCGTGCGAATTGGCTGACGAAGACAAGCCCGGCGATACGCAGCGTTACACCAAACACAAGATGACAGAACGAAACTAGCCCGACGCCTTATCGATTCCGATCTCGACTACGGCCGGCTAGCGACGGGCAGAAGTCGCAACCAGGAATACTGAAGAAGAAGAAGCCGAACGGGGAAATGCGATGAAAACGAGCGTGATGGAAGTGCACGCCATGCTGTCGGTATTGAGCGTCGACGAAGTGGAGAAGCGGATTGGCGAGGTGCCTGGCGTCGAGAGCGTTACGGTGAACTACGCTGGCGGAAACGCGACGGTGCGCTACGACGAAACCCGACTCGAAGTCGCCGATATCAAGTCGGCCGTGCGTCTGCGTGGGCACCAGCCCGCCACACCCGCTGCGCCGGCGGCCGAAGCCGGTCCCGCAAAACATGCCGCCGAGGTTGCACCGCCTGGGCCTGCCCCATCGAAAGCCACTCCGGTCGCTACAAATCCGCCGCCCGTGGCCCCGCCAGCCGACACAGCCGCGACGCCAAAGCCTGGCGCCGCGCCTGCGCCTGCGGCAGTGCCGGAAATACCTCCCGCCGCATCGCCCAAACCGGA
>CAYYFR010000104.1:0-18722 GCA_964470865.1 uncultured Burkholderiales bacterium
CTATACGACTGGTACGTCGACTGGTACGTCGACTGGTACGTCGACTGGTACGTCGACTGGTACGTCGGATCGGTCAAGACCGAATCGTGCCTCCGCAACAGTCGAATTGGCTCACATTGAATTCACCACAAACTCGCCACCGACTTAGTCGGCCCCGTTCAGACAATGGCGGATTTCTGGGGTTTTTGAGAGGTTGTCCATTTGTGGCAAAAGCGGCCGTGAAAAGCCGATTTTGTTTACGAATTGCCGACTAACCTATTGAAGTTAAATGGCGTCCTCGGCGGGATTTGAACCCACGGCCAACGGTTTAGGAAGCTGGTTTTTAGCCTTTCTTTGCAGGGCTTGGCGGCGATTTGCCACAAGATTTTCGAGGTCACGTGCGACTAGCAGCCTGCCGGACTTTGGGCGTCGACAGCGAAAATCGGTCCCAGCGATGCCGGTTTTTGCCGAATTCGAAGTGCCATAACCCAGCTATGGGACAAGAAGGCGGTAAAAATTGGACCGCTGCGGCCGATTTGTTCACCGACGATTCCTAAGTCCGACAGGCGGCCAGGCACTGATTGGCGTCGAGGGCGTTGCAGGAGCACTCGCTTTTGAGGCTGGATCAAGCGACGCAAGCATGCCGGTGCGGCGCTTGTTGCCGCGCTTGCAACAGTTGTTGCTTTTGCGTTCATGGATGAGCATCGGCGCCGCAGTCCTCGATCGCTCTACCTGCAAACCGCCAGCTTCACCCCGAAACCCACCAGAAACAACCCGGCGATCTTGTTTAGCCACCCGGTCATGCGCGGGCTGGCGCGCATGCGCTCGGCGGCAAAGTGGGTGACGAGAATGACGACCACGCAGTAAAGCAGGGTCAGGCAGGCGATGGTGAGCGCCATCGCCGCGAAAGTGACGAGGCCGCGGTGCCGGGCCGGATCGACGAAAAGCGGAAAGAACGCCATGTAGAACACGATCGCCTTGGGGTTGAGCAGGGTGATCATCATGCTTTGGCGGAAGAAGCGGCGCGCTTCCATGTTGAGGATCGGCGCGTCACCGGGTTTGGCCAGGAACATGCGTACGCCCAAGTAAGCCAGATAGATCGCACCGGCATATTGCACCAGCGAAAACAGCGCCGGGTTCGAGGTGAGCAGCGCGGCCACGCCCGCCGCCGCCAGCCACATCAGCACCTGGTCGCCGGCGATCACCCCGGCGGTGGCGGCGAGGCCACCGCGGATGCGGCCCTTGCTGGTGGATGTGATGATGGCCAGGTTGCCTGGCCCGGGAATGGCCAGGAACACGATGACGGCGATGACAAAGGCCCAGTAATCGACAACGCCGAACATGACTTCCTCCCTTCAAGTGAAACACTGAACAAGTCCGTAGGCGGTGAAAGTCGCTGTTGCAAGTTTTTGAATCCGCCAGGTTCTTTGCTCGGGAATCCGCATGCCAGGGACTTGTTCAGCGTTTTCCAGGCGAGACCGGCAACCAACCGGACACTAAACCTTCACCTTGCCATCGTTTGCGAGGGCCGCGATCTCGGCTGCGGAAAAGCCCGCTTCGGCCAGGATCGTCGCAGTGTGCTGCCCCAGGCGCGGTGCCGGCCCGAGAGCCGGACCATCGCTGCCATCGGCCTTGAAGCCGGCGCCGAAATCGATGAGCGTGCCGTGCGCATACGCGGTGCTGCGCAATGGCAGGGTCAGCATGCCACCGGCCGTTGCGCGTTTCAGAAATTCCGCCAGTGTCACCATGCGGGCGCAGGGCACATCGCGCGCGGCAAGCCGGGCTTCCAGATCGGCTGCCGCAAGCTTGCTGATGGCCTCGGCAAACATCAGCTGCAGGCGCCCGCCATCGACCGCGACTGCGAAACCGTTGCCCGCGCTCATTGCCCTGGTGTCAACCAGCGTCGCATCGTCAGGCACCTGCGGCAGGCCGATCACTTCGCAAAAAATTCGGAACTGGCGCGCGGTGTTGGCGGCGGTGGAGATCCAGCCGTCGGCGCAGCGAAAGGTGGAGCCGCCGGGGCTGCCGGAAAACCCGCGGTTGCCCACCCGCACCGCGTCGCGGCCGGTCACGCCCGCACGCGCGGCATCCGGCCACATCAGTTGCAGCGCGGCCTGCGCCATCGAGATATCGAGATAGGCGCCCTGGCCGCGGCGCAGACGCCGGATCAGCGCCGCAAGAATCGCCTGCGCACCGATCATGCCGGTGGCGGTGTCGATCACCGGAAAGCCCACCTTGATCGGATCCTCGCCCTCCAGCCCCTGCTGCATCGGCATGCCGACCGCCGCTTGCACCACATGGTCGTATGCGGCGCGCCCGCCCCATTCACCTTCCTGGCCGAAGCCGGAGATCGAGGCATAGATGATGTCGGGCTTGATCGCTTTCACCGTCGCGTAGTCGAAACCCAGGCGTGCCACCGCACCGGGGCGGAAGTTCTCGATGAACACATCCGCAGTTACGATCAGCGCGGCGAGCGCATCGCGGCAGCGCTGGTTCTTCAAATCGATCGCCAGCGACTGCTTGCCGCCGTTGATCGCGGCGAAGCCGATCGAAACGCCGTCTGCCAGATTGTCGGCGGCACGCCCGCGCAGGATATCGCCGGTGGCCGGATTCTCCACCTTGATCACCTGCGCACCCTGGAGCGCAAGATAGTGCGAGGCGGTCGGCCCGGCGATCACATGCGAGAGATCGATGATGCGGATGCCTTCGAGTGCATTAAGTGACATGGCCTATTCTGCCTTGGCGCCGGAAATCTGGATCAGCTTGGCCCACTTGCCGGTCTCGGCCTTCATGAAGGCGGCGAATTCCTCGGGTGACGCGGACAATTCGACCTCGGAGCCGCCGGCCTGGTACTGCGCGCGCAGGGCAGGATCAGCCATCGCCTGCCGGGTCGCCGCGAACAGTTTCGCGATCACCGGCGCCGGCGTGCCCGCCGGTGCCCACAAGCCGCCCCAGGATTCCTGCACGAACAACTCGTCGCCGAACAGTTCCTTCAAGGTCGGCACATCGGGCAGCGAAGGCAGGCGTTTCGGACTACTCACCGCCAGCGCGCGCGCCTTGCCGGACTTCACATGCGGCACACCGGTACCGACAATCGGAAACGCGAACTGGATCTGCCCGCCCAGCAGCGCCGGCATGATTTCAACCGAGCCGCGATACGGTACATGGGTGGCAGAGAGGGCGCGCAGGCTGGCAAATGTGGCGCCGGCAATGTGGGCGGCGGTGCCCACACCGCCCGAGCCATAGTTGAACTTGCCCGGGTTGGCCTTGATCGCCTCTTCCAATTCCTTTGCCGATTTGATGGGCGAATCGGCGGTCACGATCAGCACCACCGGCGCAGTATTGGTGACAGTGATCGGGATGAAGCTGCCCAGCGGATCGAACTTGGCCGCCGGCCGCAGTATTTTCTGCACCACCTGCGAGACCGAGCCGGCCAAAAGTGTATAGCCATCGGGCGCCGCCTGCGCAACCACTTCGGCGGCCACGATGCCGGCGGCGCCGACGCGGTTCTCGACCACCACCGCGCCGCCCAGCGCCTCGGCCAGCTTCGGCGCCATCTGGCGCGTCTGCACATCCGGCCCGCCACCGGCGGCGAAGGGCACGATGATCTTCACCGGCCGCGATGGATAGGCCTGGCCGAAGCTGATGCCGGCAGTCGCGCACAGCGCGACTGCTGCGAGTAGATGAAGCAAACGCATGAATGTGTCTCCCTTGATTTTTCGTAAGCCACCCGACCGGCAGCGCGCGATGCTCACTGCAAGCATAAGCCAGAGCCAGTAGAAGCGCAGCGCCACGCACTTCCCTCGAATTGACGCGACTATACTCACTGGCCACAAGCCGGCCACCCGATTCGTTCTGCTGCAACACTGGATAGCATCATGACCAACCACCAGCCTGTCACCGGCCCGATGTGCTGGAACCGCGAATCTGCAGGCCCGCCGAAACTCTTCGCGCTCACTCTGGATGCGCCGGCACGCGGCGAACTGGCCGCCGCGGTTCGGCGCCTCGCTGGCGCCGGCCGCCTCGATGCACTCCACCTTCTCAAGCGCGCCGAGTTCGATTTGCCGGCCTTGAACCGGCGCGTCGACCGCGCCGTGGAAGCGGTCAAGAGCGGGCGCGGCTTCGCACTGCTGACCGGCCTGCCCTGCGAAGGCATGACGCTTGCCGAATTTACCGCCGCCGCCTGGATCGTCGGCACCCGCTTCGGCGAACCCTTGTCGCAGAACGCGCGCGGCGATCTGGTGACCCAGGTGATCGACGCCAGCAGCGCCGACCCGACCCCGCGCATGTACCGCAGCAATCTCGAACTGCGCCTGCACAGCGACATCACGGCGATGATCGCGCTGGCCTGCTGGCAGCCGGCGCAAAGCGGCGGGCTTTCGTTTCTGGCTTCGGCGGCGGCGATCCACAACGAAATTCTGGCACGCGCGCAGCACCTGCTCGAACCGCTCTACAAGGGCTTTCATTACCATCGCCTGGGTGAGGAGGGGCCGGACGAGCAACCCACCACGCCCTATCGCACCCCGGTGTTCGCACTGCGCTCGGGCCAGTTGTCGTGCCGCTACCAGCGCGCCGGCATCGCCGGCGGCCACAAGAGCCGCGGCGTGCCGCTCACCGATCTCGAGATCGAGGCGCTCGACCTGTTCGACGAAGTCGCCCGGTCACCGGCCAACCGGGTCGAATTCACCCTGGCGCGCGGCGACATGATGATCGTCAACAACTATGCGGTGCTGCACGCGCGCACCGGCTTTACCCAGTTCCCCGAAGCCGAGCGCGCGCGCCTGCTGGTGCGCCTGTGGCTGGACACACCGGGCTTTCGCGACGTGCCGGCGGAATTCAGGCTGATGGCGGAGAACGGCATTCCGCCGCAGCCCGGTCTCTACTGCACCTACGACTTCAAGGCGCTTTACGCCGACGACCCGCGCGCCTCCGGCGGCGTGCCAAAACTTGAAAACGCCATCCGATAACGATCACCGGCACCATGCAAAGACGCACCCTCGTCAAGACTGCCGCTGCGCTCGCCGCCGCTCCCACCCTGGCTCGCGCGCAAAGCGCGTGGCCCAATCGCCCGGTCAAACTGGTGGTGCCCTTCGGTGCCGGCGGCGCCACCGACATCATCGCCCGCCTGATCTCGCAGAAGCTTTCCGAACTGTGGGGCCAGAGCGTGCTGGTCGACTACAAGCCCGAGGCGCCGGGCATCACCGAAGGACATCGCCGACGCGGTCGCCTGGGCGCGCAAGAAGCCCGCCACGCCGGCTTGAATAGCCCGACATCGACGGTCATCAATACGAACGTGGTGGTCTCCGCGTTTGTGTAGTTTCACGCATCCCGATCCTTGCGCCGGCGCAGTTCGGTGAAGAATTCATTTGACCGATCCCATATCGGCCTCGCATGCGCGCAGCGCCGCAGACTGGATCACTTGGTGACGCGCGCCCTCAGACTCTTCACGCAGCGACAATGGCTTTAGTGGGTAGCGGAAAGTTTCGCGCCGGCGAGCCGATTCAGGCTGTTACCTTCTTTCGCAACCTGCAACGCGAGCGCGCGGAGTTACGCGGCCTCAGCGTGCAGCTTTACGCCCAATGCGCGCATCACCTTGAGGATGGTTGCGAAGCTGGGGTTGCCTTCACCGGATAACGCCTTGTAAAGACTTTCGCGTCCGAGCCCAGTATCCCGCGCAAGCTGAGTCATTCCCTTGGCACGAGCAATGACACCTAGCGCGTGAGCAATGTAAGCGGCATCGTCACCACTCTCCGCCAGACAGGCATCCAGATAGCCCACCATGTCGTCATCGGTCTTGAGATGCTCGGCAGGGTCCCACCGGGTTGTTTTCAGATTGCCCATTCGCGCCTCCTTAAATTTGCTGCGCCAACTTCTGCGCTGTCTTGATGTCCTTGGTCTGGGTGGACTTATCACCCCCCGCGGGAAGAATCACGATCTCGAGTCCGCGCTCCACAAAATAGATCCGATAGCCGGGCCCAACGTGAATGCGCATCTCGAAAACACCTTCGCCAACGGGTTCGCAGTCGCCAAAGTTTCCGAGCTCAGCACGGTCAATGCGTGCCTGAACCCGCAGCTTGCTCTGGCGGTCGCGCAACGAGCAAAACCAGTCATCGAACACCGACGTGGTGCGGATTGTCTACACGAGATGAAATGTATCCTATTTAATACATTCAGGCGAATATCGGCGCGCACGGCGCGGATGCCCGTGGTTGAAATGCAGGTCAAGTTCGACAGGCTGCCAGGCCTTCGGCGTCCGCTACGTGCAGTAAGCCGTCTCATGACAAAGGCAATCCGTCTGACCGCAATGGGTCGAAAGCGGCAGCTCACAGACCCGTTCTGATTCAACAGGTTCACACAAAGCGACAGACACGACAGTTCACGGGTTGACGCTCTGCCCCAGCTTCTGCACCGTCTTGAACCGACTCACCAGATAGTCGCCCGACTTGATCGGCGCATATTTCGGCGGGCGTTCCGCCGACTGGCACTGCGGCAGACACGCCACCGGCGCGTCGTAGTCAAGGTTGAAGAAGGTCGGGATCGAATAACGTTCGCGGCCGCTGCGGTTGACTACGCGGTGCAGGTTGGACACATACAGGTCGTTGGTCCACACCTTGAACATGTCGCCCAGGTTGATGACGAAGGTGCCCGCTAGCCACGGCGCGGCCACCCATTCGCCGTCGCGCTTCTTCAGCTCCAGCCCGCCGATCGGGTCTTGTGTGAGCAGGGTGATCATGCCGTAATCGGAATGCGGGGCGACACCGAATTCGGCATCGCGCGCCACCGGTGGCTGCGGCGGGTAATGGAACAGCCGCGTCTGCACCATCGGCTTTTTCATGTACTGCAGGAAAAATCCTTCTTCCATGCCCAGGCTCAGGGCGAAGAGCTTGAGCAGGCGCTTGCCCAGCGCCATGGTTTCGTTGAAGTAGGCCTCGGCTGCCTCGCGCAGCCAGGGCATGTCGGCGGGCCAGCGGTTCGGCCCGTGCAGCGGCAGACCGGCCACCACCGTCGGATCGTCCAGCGGCAGGTCGAGCGCGTATTCGTAGCTTTCCTTCAGATCCGGGGCGAAGCCCGGGTGCTGGTTGATGCCATAGGGCATGAAGCCGCGGCGAAAGCGATCATCCAGCTTGATTTCGAGTCTCTTTGCCAAAGGCAGGTCAAAAAAACGCTTGGTGGCGACAAACACGTCATCCACCACCTGCTGCGGCACGCCGTGGTTGCTGACGTAAAAAAACCCGATGGTATCGCAGGCATGGCGCAATTGCCGCGCCAGCGTATCGAGCGGTTCACCGCGTAGCAGCGGCCCGAGATCAAGCACAGGCAGCTCTTCACCGGTGGCGGCACGCGGTGCGGTCGCGATCTTCGAAGCATCATCCACGATCGTCAATGACATGCGGTTTCTCCCTGAAATATTGTTTCGGTGCCAATGGCCAGCACTACGCGCCCATCACGCGGTCGCTGCTGCCATCCATCCAGAATACGACGCGGCGCTGAATTGCGTTGACCAGCAGGTGCAGGCCGATGCCCATGGCCGACAGCACGATAAGAATCGCGAACACGCCCGCCATGTCCATGTTGAAATTCTTCTGCAGGATCAGGTAGCCGAGCCCGGCCTGCGCGCCGACGAACTCGCCGACGATGGCGCCGATCACCGACAGCACGATCGCCACGTCCAGACCTACAAAAATGTAGGGCAGGGCGTGCGGCAGGCGCGCCAGGCGAAACACCTGCCAGCGCGACGCGGTGAACGCCACCATCAATTCGATCTGCTCGGCAGGCGCCGAACGCAGGCCAACGATGGTATTGGCCAGGAGAGGAAAGAAGGCGATGGTCGCGGTGATCACAATCTTCGAGGTGACACCATAGCCGAACCAGATCACGATGATCGGTGCGATCGCCACCTTGGGCAAGGTCTGGAAGGCGACGATGTATGGGTAGAGCGTGCGCTCGAGCAGCCTGAACTGGCTGATCAATGCGCCCAGCACCAGGCCGGTGATGGAGCCGAGCACGAAGCCGGCGATGGTCTCGTAGAAGGTCACGCCGAAATGCATCAGGAAATCGCCGGTCATGCCCTGCCACAATGCAGCGCCGACCGCGGTAGGCGCCGGCAGCACGATTTTCGGAATCTCGAACAGGCGCACCGCCAGTTCCCAGCCGCCGATAAGGCTCACGAACAGGAGGATCGCCAGCGGAATTTCCGGTTTCTCGCGCAGGGTCTGGCCCAGGGTGCGCGGCTTGCCGGACTCCAGCAACTCGTGTTCTTCACTCGCGGATCGGCTCATGGCTGTTGCGGCTCCGGTCAGGCGTCGAGCGCGCTGAGCGACTGGAAATGCCTGCGGATCGCCACCACGTGGCGACCGAAGGCTTCGGAATTGATGATCTCAAGCGGTCGCGGGCGCGGCAGGTCGATCTCGATGATCTCGCTGATCCGGCCCGGTCGCGGTGACATCATGATCACCCGATCGGCCAGGTACACCGCTTCGGGAATGCTGTGGGTCACCAGCAGGACGGTCTTTTTGCTTTCGTTCCAGATGCGCAGCAGTTCGAGGTTCATGCTCTCGCGCGTCATCGCGTCGAGCGCACCAAAAGGTTCGTCCATCAGGAGCAGCGCCGGATCGTGCACCAACGCGCGGCTGATGCCGACGCGCTGCTGCATGCCCCCGGAAAGCTCGTTCGGATACTTGCCCTCAAAGGCTTGGAGCCCGACCAGCTTCAGAAAGCTCCTGGCTTTTTCCGTGTACTGCCGGCGATCACGCTTCTGAATCTCGATCGGCAGCATCACATTTTCCAGCACGGTTCGCCATGGCAGCAGCACTGGCGCCTGGAATACCACGCCGACATCACGGCTGGGCCCGTCGATCGGCGCACCGCGCATGGTCACCTGGCCCGAGGTGCGGCGCAGAGTGCCGGCCAGGATTTTCAGCAGCGTGCTCTTGCCGCAACCGCTGGGCCCGACCACGGTAACGAACTCGCCTTCACCGATGCTGAAGTTCACGTTCGACAAGGCGTTGATGTCCGCACCCTCGCGGGTGCGGTAGACCTTGTTGAGCCCGCCAACGCTGATCAGCATCGAAGGCCCGCAAAAGCGGCGCCCGCAATTCCGCCAGTCGGCGCCGGCAGCATCATTTCACCGGGCAACTGGCCGCCTGCGCACGCACCGCCGCGGCGTCGAAATTGTTGATCTTGTCGTAGAAGCCGGGGATGCTTACCATGTACCCGCTCGGCGGCAAGGCCTTTTCAATCAACTTGGCTTCCAACATGAAGTTCTGGATCCGCGAATAGGCGTCTGCGGTCGCATTGCCGACCAGCTTGCCGCCGTTCATCTGGAAGGCATCGGTCATCGAATCGAGTTGCGCTTTCTGGTTGTTCATGTCGAAGCGTGCTGCGGTGGCATCATCGACCCCGGAAGGCTTGGTGTTGGGCCAGCGCGCCCAGTGCATGCGGCGTGCGCAATCGGGGTTGGCCCAGGCGAAGATGGTGGCCTTGGCAGCACCGCGCGCGATCGCCTCGACCATCGCCGGGTCCGCGTCGATGGTCTTCTGCAACGTTGAGAAAGTGAAGTCGGGAAACTTGCGCCAGTCGGCGCCGCGCAAATAACGCAGCTTCAAGCCGGCGTTCTCGAAGGTGGCATTGGCCGAGGCCCAGAAGAGCAGTGCCTGCACCTTGCCGGTGCGCAGCGCCTCGACCGGGGGCGCGCCAAGGCCGACTGCAACCAGGCTTACGTCCTTGTCCGGGTCCATCCCGTTCTGCCGCATGTAGGACTTCATGAAGGCGATACCCCCGGTGGCCAGGCTGAAGACACCGATGGTCTTGCCCTTGAGATCGCGCACGTCCTTGATCGGGCCGTCTTCGAGCGTGGCCAGCGACCAGTCGATGACTCCGTTGTTCATCACCACCCGCGCCGGAATCGAGTTGACCACATTGGCCTGGATCACCACGCTGGAATTGAGCTGCGCGAAATCGGCATTGCCCGCCACCATCTGCTGCAGGGCCTGCAGTGAGGCTCCGACCGGCAACACTTCGACGTCGTAGCCATCGGCCTTCCAGTAGTCGAGCGCTATCGGCAGCGTAAGCCACGGGTATCCGACATTGACGACGGTGGTACCGACAGCGATCCTGACTTTCTTGAGCGGCTTGGCCTGGGCTTGTGCCTCACTGACGGGCGCGACCAGAACAGCGGCCAACGCCATCAGGAAGGCGGCGGCCGCGATTTGCAAAGGATCAAGGAACATGCGCGAAACTTTCATCGAAACTCCCCTTCAAGGTGTGGTGACGCAGGTCATTCGATTGGCGAAATGACGGCCAAGTCTTTTGCCCACGCGACTGTTGCACGCGTCGAATGTTAAGCTAATTGGTCCGGGCCAAGCTGCCGGTGCCGAGGCCGCAAGAATGCCGCATCGCATCGGCGTCCGAACCATTCCAATCCATGCCGCGCGACAGGTGCACGGCATTCCCTGTTTCGAAAGAGCAAATTGCATACCCACGCCACCCTCACTCCTGTTGACATGCGTTCCCGTATCGCCGGCATGCCCAAAGCCGAACTGCATATGCACCTTGAAGGTTCGCTCGAAGCCGACCTGATGTTCCGCCTGGCACGGCGCAACAAGGTGGCCCTCAAATGGGGCTCCGAAGACCAATTGCGCGCGGCCTACAGCTTTCGCAACCTGCAGGATTTTCTCGATGTCTATTACGCCGGCCTCACGGTGCTTCTGACCGAAGCCGATTTTTTCGACATGACCTGGGCCTACCTCGAAAAAGTGCACAGCGAGAACGTGCGTCACACCGAGGTATTCATCAGCCCGCAGGCGCACACCCGCCGCGGCATCGCCTTCGAGGCGATGTTCGAGGGCACCTGGAATGCATTGAAGCAGGCCGAGAGCCGCTTCGGCATGAGCACGGGCCTGATCTTCGGCATTCAGCGTCAGTGGTCGGAAGACGACGCATTGGCGATGTTCGACCAAGCGCGCCACGTGCGCGATCGCGTGGTCGGTATCGGCCTGGGCGGCCCGGAACTGCCGAATCCACCGGCCAAGTTCGTGCGCGCCTTCGAGCGCGCGCGCGCCGAAGGCTGGAAAACCGTCGCGCATGCAGGTGAAGAAGGGCCGGCATCGTATGTGGCCGATGCCATCGACCTGTTGCGCGTGGACCGCGTCGACCATGGCGTGCGCTGCGGCGAGGATGCGGCGCTGGTGGCGCGCTTGGCGCAGTCGCGCATTCCGTTGACGGTATGCCCGCTTTCGAACGTGGAACTGAAGGTGTTTCCCGTGCTGGCGGCGCACAACCTGAAAACCCTGTTGCACGCGGGCGTGAATGTCACCATCAACTCCGACGACCCTTCTTACTTCGGCGGTTACATGAACGAAAACTTCAGCGCCACGCAGGAAGCGCTGAACCTGAGTGCGGACGATGTGCTGGCGATTGCGCGCAACGGTTTTGAAGCGGCGTTTCTGCCGGCGCAAACCAAGGCCAGGCATATCGCCGAGCTTGAAGCCTACTGGAACGCCTGAGGCGGGTTCGAATTCGCCATGGCGCCGATGCGGCGCAGGGGCGTTTCCTGGTCAGGTATTTGCAGGCAGACGCTTGTCGTCGTCGGGCCATATCGCCATCGGCGAGTCTGCGCGAGGGCACATCCGGCCGGCATCGGCGAACTCTGGATCGGCCGGTTGCGGTAATCGCGGCCTATGCGCCGATGCGGTGCGCCACTCCTCACGCGCGCTACTACAATCATCAGGAAGCGCGAACCAGAGCCGCCAACCGGTGGCTGCGGCCGAGCGTGAGACCCCGATTTCGAAAGGCAGAATCCATGACATCCGCGGCAAAACCAGGCCGGCTCGCCGGCCGCACTGCATTGATCACCGGCGCCAGCCGTGGCATCGGGCGCGCCATCGCGCTGCGCTATGCCGAGGAGGGCGCCGACCTGTTCCTGGTGGCCACCAATGCCGGCAAGCTGGCGGAAGTAAAGGCCGCCGCCGAGGCGCTGGGCGTGAAGGCATGGTTACACTGCGCGGATGTCAGCGACCGTGCCGGGGTCGAGGCCATGGTCGCCGCAGCGATCCTGGCCGGCGGCCGCATCGATGTGCTGGTCAACAATGCCGGTGTCTACAAGGCCGCGCGCATCACCGACTACAGCTTCGAGGATTTCGATCGCATCATGAAGGTAAACGTCTACGGCGCCTTCCACGTGATGCAACTGGTGCTGCGGCACATGCAGGCCAACCGTAGCGGCAAGGTGGTGAACATCGCCTCCACCGCCGGCAAGGCAGGCTCGATGAACCAGGGCGCCTACAATGCCTCCAAGCACGCGATCGTGGGCCTGACGCGCTGCGCGGCGCTGGAAATGGGCGCGTACTCGGTCAACGTCAATGCGATCTGCCCCGGCTTCGTCGAGACCGACATGATCGAAGGCTTCCGCGAGCACTCGCAGATCCTCGGCGTGCCGTTCGAGAAGGTGCTGGAAGCCGGGCTCGCGCGCGTGCCGCTCAAGCGCTTTCTGCAGCCGAAGGAAGTTGCCGACCTCGCCGTCTATCTGGGGTCAGGCGAATCCGACGGCATGACCGGTCAGTCGATTCTTATCGATGGCGGCCTGCAGATGATCTAGCAGCCTGGCGGACGATGTCGTGGCGATTGCGCACCTTGGATTTGAAGCAGCGTTTCTGCCTGCAGAATCGACAGCGCAACACACTGCCGCACTTGACGCTTGCTGGAACACCTGATTGGATGCCGCGGCGCAGGCTTTTCCAGCGCCCATCGACGTGCCCACGTGGCAGGCGCGATCCACGGCGGGCGCATGCATCACCACCAGAAGATCATCGGCCAGAACATCGGGGCCGAATCAGTGTCGCCGGCCCGCCATCATCGCGAGGGATGCGGCGCGACGCGCACAAGCCCCGCCACCTGCAACCCGGCCTTGATCACCGCCAGCTTCGGCGCCTGCAGCAGGATTGCCTCCGGCGCCGAGCGCGCATCCAACAGCAGCAGATCCGCGTGGCACCCGGCGGCCAGGCCGTGATCTGTCAGGCGCAGCATGCGCGCCGCATTGCCGGTCATGGTTCGCCACAAACGCTCCAGGCCGGCGTTGTGCAGCTGGTTGGTCACCTGCGCCAGTAGCAGCAGCGCCTTCAACGGGTCGGCATCGCCGAAGCGCACGAACGGGTCGCGCATGTTGTCGGTGCCGCAGGCGAGGTTGACGCCGGCTTCCATCAATTCGAGCACGCGGGTCAGGCGAATCCGGGTTGGCAGCACGCAGACGCTGATGTCGGCCTGGCGCAGCAGGTCGATGGCGTCGGCGGCGACCGCGTCCGACACACAGGAAAGCGAGGGAATGTGCGATACCGCGACGCGGCCGTGCCAGCCTTGTGCGATGGCCTTGCGAGCCACATAGGGCAAGGTGAATACGTCGGCGCTGTCCCAGTTGTCCAGGTGGTAGTCGATGTCGCAGTCGTAGCGTGCCGCCAGTGCGAAGCTGGCATCGACCTGGCGTTCCGGGTCGGAGGGCCAGACCCGCCGATTGACATTGCCGCCGACGATGCGCACGCCGGCGGCGAGCGCCTGCTCGATGAAGGGCGCGGCGCCGCCCTCGATGCTGTCGGGCGTGGCGAACCAGCCTTCCTGCGGGAAGGCGATGATCTGCAGGTCAACCCGCCCGGCCAGTTGTCGCGCCGCTGCCTGCACGCCGTGCACCGCGTGCATGCCGACGAAGGGATCGGCCTCGCAATTGGTGCGCGCGGTGGTGGTGCCGTGCGCGAGACCCATTTCCAGTGCGCGCCGGGCGCGCTCGGCCACATCCTCCACGGTGAAGGCGGCCTTGAGCTGACGTACGGCGCGAATCGCCGCTGCCAGATCGACCGCCGCGACCGCATCGCTGACGCGCTCGGCCGTGAGTGTCTTGTCGACATGCACATGCGGGTCGACAAAGCCTGGTGACACCAGGCGACCGAGAGCGTCGTATGCCGCCGCGGCCATGCCGCTGGCGCTGGACGGTTCTTCACGCAATGCGGCGATGCGCTTGCCTGCGATGTCGATGCGCCAGCGCCCTTCGCGCCCCGGCAGGGAGGCGTTGCCAATGCTCCATTCCATGCGTTTGCCCCTTTCAGGCGTCGCACGCCATGCGCGCAACCACGTTAGTCTCCAGTTCGCCGCAGCGTTGGGTATACAGCGCCAGGCCCGGAAACCCGCTGTTCGTCCTGTGCTTGTGCCGGATCGTCAGGGCTTCGGCCCAGTCACCGCGCGCGGCCGCCGCGCTGACGTCCGACAGCGCGGCGCGCGCCCTTCCCGCAAACCCCTGATAAAGCCAATTGAACAGGGACGCATCGTTCTTTCCACGCAGATCGCGCAGTGAATCGACCATGAAGGATCGATTCGCGCCGCAGTTTCGGCTTGTTTGGCGGCCGGCGCGTGTTCGCCCCTGCGCTGCGCAATCGGCACGTCGCGCGACTCGGGCGATGGCAAAATGGTGGTGACCTTCATCGCGTCTCGTTGCGTTGGTTCGGTGTGCGCCTGCCGCTCAGGCCGGCGCCGCATGTGCCGTCACCGCTTCCATCACCCGCACGCCGCCGCTACCGATGATCTCGCTCTTGACGACAGCGAAGCTGCGGCCGGTGTGGATCGGGGTCGAGCGGCATTCCAGCGACGCGCCTTTGCCGGGGCTCAAGAACCACGCCGACAGGTTCGCAAGAATGGCATGGCGCGGCACGGCTTGCATCGCCGTGTGCGCGGCCAGGCCCAGCAGGATGCCGCCTTGCACATGACCGACACGATTGGCCATGTGCGGGCCGGTGGCAATCCGGCACACGGCACCGTCGCCATCGGCCTGCGGCAAGAGCCCCCAGAAGCGTCGCAGGAACGATGGCGGCGCATGTGCATGATCGGCCAGCGCGGCGTCGCAGGCGGCGAGGATCGCGCGTTCGCGCGCATCGAGATCCGCCGCAGTGAGCAACGCTGGCAGCGCGCGATTGCCGTCTTGCCAGGGCAAGGGCGCCAGCACACGCCCGCCGGGCGGGGGCGGCAGGCGCATGAAAGAAGCGCTGCCATGGCACACCGGGACCCCGCCCGCTTGCGCGCTGCCGCGCGCGAGCAACTGGCCCGCCGCATCGCCCTGCGTGGCGCCCTCGAACAGCGCATCGATTTGCAGGTCGCCGTCAAGCGTGGCGCCGGTGAATTGCGCATGAAGATGGGTGGTGGCGATGCGTTCGCCTGGCTGGATGAACATGCGGACCGGTGTCGCCAATGCGGCATCGAGAGTCATCAGCAGCGCGGTCAGTTCCACATGACCGTTAGTGTCAGTGGCCTGCGGTGCGGCTGGAATGGTCACGCGCGCGCTGCCGTCGCCAATGCGTGGCCAGTCGGTATCGAGAAAAAATCCCGTGAAACTGAATCCGGGAATACGATCGCGCGCCATGCCGGCCAACACGCTGGCACGAATCCGATCAGCCTTGCGCTGCTGCATCAGGGCGTTGCCTCAGTCCGGCTTGATGCCGGCGCGCTTGATCACCGCCGCCCACTTGCTCATTTCGCTCTTGACGAAAGAGCCGAACTGCTCCGGGGTGCCGGGGTTCACTTCTGCCCCCTGGCCCAGCAGGCGCTCGCGCGTTGCCGTATCGGAGAAGGCGCGCACGGTATCGGCGTTGATCTTGACTACGATCTCGCGCGGCGTGGCCGCCGGCACCCAGATGCCGGCCCATGAGTAGGCCTCGTAGCCGGGCACGCCGGCCTCGATCATGGTGGGCAACTCCGGCACCAGTGCCGAACGCGCGGGGCTGCCGACCGCCAGCGCCTTGACGCGACCGCTCTTCAAATGCGGCAGGGCTGTAGGGCCGTCGGAGAACATCAACTGCACCTGCCCTGCCAACAGGTCGGTCATCGCCGGCGCGCTGCCGCGATACGGAATATGCAGCATGAAGACGCCGGCCTTCTCCTTGAACAATTCGCCCGCCAGGTGGGTGCCGCCGCCGTTGCCGGCCGAACTGTAGGCCAGCCGCCCCGGATTGGCCTTGGCATACTTGATGAGCTCGCGCACGTTGGCCGCCGGCACCGACGGGTGGGCACACAGGATGATCGGAAACTGCGCGCCGAACATCACCGGCGTGAAATCCTTTTCCAGGTCATAGGGCAATTTGTTGCCGAAGCCCGGCAGTACCGACTGGTGGATGGCACCGACAAAAATGGTCTGCCCGTCGGGCGCGGCGCGCGCCGCCGCCTCGGCGCCGATCACGCTGTTGCCGCCGCTGCGGTTTTCCACCGCCACCTGCTGGCTCCAGAGTTCTGTCAGGCGTAGCGCCAGCGCACGCGCAGTGACATCCACCGGGCCGCCGGGCGGAAACGGCACGATCAGGCGCACCGGGCCGCGCGGAAACGCGGTTTGCGCCGGCGCGTTGCCGGCAATGCTGGCCAACGTGGCCAGCTGCAAGAGGGTTCTGCGGGAAGTTTTCATGGCTACAGGCTGGCAAAGATGCCGCAAGCGGGCAGTGAAGAAGTGCGCGGCGGTGATGCAGCAGCGGCGCGGCCGTGCCGGCCCGCTACATCCAGGACTTCGCAGGCTCGGGCATCGCTTGCGCCTTCGCCAACGCAATCCAGCCGCGCGCGATGCGATACAAGACCCACAGGCCGGTGACGATCCAGATCACAAAGGCGAACGGTATTCCGATCAGCGAAATGAATGCCAGCCCGCCGATCAAGGTCCACATCAGCGCCAGCCAGAAGGTGCGGATCTGCCAGCGAAAATGACTCTCCAGGTAGGTGCCGGCGGCCTCGCCGCGATACACGTAATTGAGAATCACACCGATGATCGAGGGCCAGCCTGCAAGAAAAGCGGTGACCACGAACGCCGCGGTTGTAAGCCCGATCACCGCGCTCCAGGCATGCAGGCCGTAGATCACGTGGGTGATGGTCAATGGTGCCGAGTCGGGCAGGCCGGTGCGAGCGTCGATCTGGTTCATGGTTCGGCGTAAATGAAGGTAAGCCGCTTTATACCCGAGAAACCATGGCGGCGGCCGGCGGCAAACCACTGGTCGCGCTGGCCTCGGCCAAAAAATCGACAAAGGCGCGCACCTTGCCCGACAGATGGCGGCGGCTCGGGTACACCGCGTGGATCACTGAAGCGGGGGGCTCGAAAGCGGCAAGCACGCGCACCAGTCGGCCGGCACGCAGGTCGGCCGCCACGATGAAATCCGGTTCGCAGCAGATGCCCAGGCCGAAGGCGGCCGCGCTCGCCAGCATGTCGCCGTTATTGGTCTGCAGGCTGCCGCCGACGCGCACGCGCAGCTCGCGACCTGCCGCATCGACAAAGCGCCACTCGCTGCGATTGGTCAAGTATTCGTAAATCAGGCAGTTGTGTGCCGCCAGTTGCTCAGGCGTTGCCGGTGTACCGCAGCGCTTCAGATAGTCGGGGGCGGCACAGGTGATCATGCGGGTCTCGCCCAGCCGTCTGGTGATGACGCTGGTGGAGCCTGATTCACCGATGCGGATCGCGACGTCAAAACCCTCCTCGACGATATCAACCATGCGATCGGACAGGGAAACATCAAGCCGCACATCGGGATGTTTGGCCTGGAACGGCGCGATCAGCGAAGCCAGGTGGCGCAGGCCGAAATTGACCGAGCAAGTGACACGCAAGGTACCGCGCGCCCGGCCACGCCCCGCATGCGCGGCCAACTCGGCTTCTTCCAGGTCGGCCAGCAATTGGAGGCAGCGTTCGTTGAAGGAACGACCCGCTTCGGTAAGCGAAATCGAGCGGGTGGTGCGGTTGAGAAGCCGCACATCCAGATGCGCTTCAAGATCGGCCACATGGCGCGAGCAGGCCGAGGCCGAGATGTCCAGACGCTCGGCGGCACGCGCGAAGCTGCCCAGCTCCACAACCCTGGCGAACGCCTGCATGGCGGCGAAACGGTCCATTTAAGTCTTTTTATTATCCCGATTTATGCAATTATATATCCCTTAAAAGCATCTTTATACTGAATAACGCAGCAGACACAATACCCAACCTCACCCTGCCATATCGGTCGGCGTCAACTTTTCACAGGAATACTCATCATGAAACTGTTTTACTCCCCTGCGGCCTGCTCACTTTCGCCGCATATCGTCGCGCGCGAAGCCGGTATCGATATCGAACTGATCAAGGCCGATACCAAAACCAAGAAAATGGCCGATGGTGGCGACTACTGGCTGGTCAATCCCAAGGGTTATGTGCCGGCGCTGCAACTGGACAACGGCCAGTTGCTCACCGAAGGCCCGGTGATCGTGCAGTATTTGGCCGACCAGAAACCCGCCTCTGGCCTGGTGCCGGCGGCCGGCACACTGGAGCGCTATCGGGTGCAGGAGTGGCTCAACTACATCACCTCCGAGATCCACAAGAACTTCTCGCCGATGTTCAACCCGGAGGCTTCAGCAGAGATGAAAGACGCGGCCAAGGCCAATCTGACCAAGCGTTTCGAATACGTCGGCAAGCACCTGGAAGGCAAGCAGTACCTGATGGGCGACAACTTCTCGGTGGCCGATGCGTATCTGTTCACCGTTTCCAACTGGGGCCAGTTCGTCGGCTTCGACATCGGGCAATGGCCGGCGCTCAAGGCCCACCACGCACGCGTGGCCGCGCGACCGAAAGTGCAGGAAGCACTCAAGGCTGAAGGTCTGGTGAAGTAAGCGTCACTGGCAGGAGACAAGAAGGGGCGCCTGCGGCGCCCCCCTGGCAGGAGGGAAGAAGGGGCGCCTGCGGCGCCCCCCTGGCAGGAGGGAAGAAGGGGCGCCTGCGG
>CAYYFR010000104.1:18822-19599 GCA_964470865.1 uncultured Burkholderiales bacterium
CGCCCCTTCTTGTCGTCCGTGAGCCGCGCGCGACCTGCGGATTAGCCCTGCCCGGCGTTAAAGCGCATCCCCGCTTTTTCAAACGTCTCGAGCGCCGCAGGCTTGATCGCCGCGACTTGCCGGGCCACCTGGGGCGCAAACGCGATGTCCGCCGTGTCGCTCACACCGCCAGTGATGATCACCTGCAGCAGGCCCTCGCCATCGCCGATGTTGCGAAACGCGCGTTGCACGCGCTTGGGCACCGAGATGGTGTCGAACTGCTCGAGCTCGATACGGTTCTCGCCGTGATCGTTCCAGCGTACTTCGAAGCGCCCCTGCAACACCGTGAACGTCTCGATGGTCGCCTCGTGCGAATGCAGTGACGGCCCCTGCCCCGGCGGGCACGCGGCAATCACCATTGTCATGCCGCCGGCACCGGTGATCGGGGCACGCGCGCTGATTGGCGTCTCCGTCCCGCCTTCGAGCCCGATCACCGTCAGAAGCTTGCGCGCGTAGATCAGGTCGGCGGCGGCCAGCGGTACGTCGGCATTGTTCTGCACTGGCAAGGGCTCGAGGTCACGGAAACGGGCGACACGGGTGGCCATTTGCGCATCACTGATCTGAATCGTTTTCATCGGTCTCCCTCTCGTTGGCGAAAATTCTGCCACAAGTCTAACACCCGAAAACCGCACGAAATCATGTCTCGCGCCGCTTTCGCCACGCCTGAATTTCAACGAATATTTGCTGCTAGTCGTCCGCCTTGAATCCGGATGCCTTGATGACCGCGCCCCAGCGTTC
>CAYYFR010000105.1:0-19535 GCA_964470865.1 uncultured Burkholderiales bacterium
GCCGCTGCGGTTTTCGCAGATGTCTTGTCGACGGAGTTCAGGTCGCCTTTGTCGCCCGGTTTGGCCAGTGCCGCAGCGGCGGGCGCTGCCGTGGCGGGCGCATCCGCCTTGGCGGGCGCATCTGCCTTGGCGCGGATGATCCCGGATTTGAGTGCGCTTGGCGCAGGGCCATCCAGGTAGCGAGCGTCGGCACCTGGCGTCGCCGCCGCTGCAGGCGCCACGACGCGCGGGCGGGTCGGCTTGATTTCGGCTGTCGGGTTGCAAAAACGCGCAAGAACTCGCTGCTCGCCGCTGTCGGGCATCACCGTGCGCGCCTCACCGTTACCCTTGATCGAGGCGATCTCGCTGCCGTCGTCGTCGAAATAGCCGCGCATCAGCACCGTCGCGGTCTGCTGCGCGCAATGCACGCGCACCTGCTCCTTCAAGGTACGGTAGGCGAAATAGGCACCGCTCTGCGTGGTGGTTTTCCTGGAGTGGGTTTGCTGCACCCAACCGGTCACCACGCCGTCTTTGCGTACTGCCGTGGCCAGATCAATCTCGGTCTGCACCCCGGCTCGGGTATCGATCACCTGCCAGGCGGCGGCGAAAGTTTGTGTGCTCGTGATGAGAGCGAAGCCGGCAGCGGCCAGCAGGGCTGTGTTGTAGGTCCGCATGGTTCCCTCCATGAGTGCGCAATCGAAATGCATGACTCGGCCAGAAAGGCGCGCCGACCTTCGGAATATCGGCTGTCGCGGACGGAAGTTGAATTGTTGGCCCGGCACAGCCTTCGCGTAACATTTGGTTGCACGTTGGCGACCAGCCCGGAGTTGCAACGCATGGACTTTCGCGTTGACGCGACATCTTTGGCGAAGGCTGCTTCGGCTTCGTGCAGTACCGCTTGCACGCCGACGGCCCACTTTTCAACCGAATTTTCAATGCCATGAACCGGACGCATACAACTGGGCGCAGCAGCGGTTCGCCCGCGACAGCGACGTCGCGCAGGCTACGCGCCGCCACTGCCGCCGCACGCCGCTTCAGTTTGATGCTGGCGCTTGCTGTGGGGGCCTGCGCCACGCCTGGCAACCCCAATTACGAGCGCAGAAAATCGCACCGCAGGCCAGACGGGTTCCGCAACAACTACATCGACGGACTTGGCAATAGCGGCGGCAGCTTCTGGAAATGGCAGTGGGAGCGCTGGCGCGACGGCTTGCCCTGACCGCCCGAGAACGGTTATAGCTTCGCGCAAGTCAAGCCGGATGTCGTTGGGCTCAAGGCCAACCGGAGCGAAACGGCGGCCACCTGGGTTGGTCACGCCACCGTGTTATTGCAGGTTGCGGGCGTCAACATCCTGACCGATCCGCACTTGACCGAGCGCGCCTCGCCGGTGTCGTTTGCGGGGCCGCAACGCCGGGTGCCGCCAGCGCTGGATTTCGCGACCATGCCGCACATCGACATGGTGGTGATTTCGCACAACCACTACGATCATCTTGACGAAGTGACAGTGTTGCGCTTGTCACGCCAACCCGGCGGCAGCCCGCGATTCTTTGTGCCCTTGGGCAACAAGGCATGGTTCGCCGAGCTGGGCATCACCGATGTGGTCGAAATGGACTGGTGGGACAGGCGTGACTTCAAGGGCCTGGAAGTGCACTTCACGCCGGTGCAACACTGGTCTGCCCGCAGCCCCAATGATCGCTTCCGGACCTTGTGGGGGGGGCTGGTATATCAAGGCGCCCGGCTGGCGCGCTTTTTTCGCCGGCGACACCGGGTATTCGCGGGATTTCGCCGACATCGCCGCGCGCCTTGGCCCGGTCGATTTCGCCATGTTGCCGGTGGGTGCCTACGAACCGCGCTGGTTCATGGCGTCGCAGCACGTCGACCCTGCGGAGGCGATTCGCATTCACCTGGACCTCAAGGCGCGTTTCACTCTCGGTATCCATTGGGGCACGTTCGAACTGACCGACGAGCCGCTGGACGAGCCGCCCAAGCGTCTGGCGCGCGAATTGGTGCAGGCCGGGCTCACGCCCGATGTGTTTGCGGTGGTGAAGCATGGCCAGACCCTGCATCTTGGCGCCAGGCCTTGAAGCTCTGCCGCCATCGCGAACGTCAGCCCCCGCGCTCGCAGCCGTCGATTCCCGCGCAACGTTGAGCTTTGGCTCAAATGCAGGTATCTTTACTGTCGTTCGTTCATCCAAGGGGCACGCCATGCCGGTCACCGATCTCAATCATTACTTCATACGCGCCAACGATCTCGAGGCGACCAAACGGTTCTATTGCGAGGCGCTCTCGCTCAATGAAATGCCGCGTCCGCAAGTGCCGTTTCCGGGCTATTGGCTGGGTCGGAACGACAAGGTGTGGGTGCACATGGGGCCGCACGGCATTCCCAACCACGGGTTGTACTACCCTGGCTCGCCGTCGGATGCAGCCATCGATCAGTCCGGAGTGATTGACCACATCGCGTTCGGTGCCAGCGATCCTGACGAGTTTCGCGCGCGCCTGAAAGGCATGAGTTGCAAGTGGTGGTCGCGCAAGCTGCCATCGTTCAACTTGTTCCAGATTTTCGTCAAAGACCCCGACGGGCTGACCATCGAGCTCAACTTTTTCAACGTCTCGCAAATGCCGGACTGGGACGAGACCGAGGATTACGACGCCATGCCGCGCGTGACCGCCTGAGGAGATCGACATGAACGCTCCTGAACGTGTACGAGCACGCGGCGATTTCTCCAATGTCACTTATGCCCAGGCGATCGAAAGTGCGCTGGCGCTGATTCCGGTTTTGCGTGAGCGCGCGCCGCGCTGCGAGGAAGCCGGCGAGCTGCTTGCGGAAAATGCCGCGGACCTGCACCGCACCGGCCTGGCGCGGATTCTGCAGCCCAAGCGCTGGGGCGGCATGGAGTTGCCTTTCCAGGCGATTTTCGACATTCCCGAGATCATCGGGCGCGGCTGCATATCGACCGCATGGAACCTGTCGAATCTGCTGGCGCACCATTGGATGCTGGCCTTTTATGAGGAACAGGCGCAAGCGGAAATCTGGAATGCCGATCCGGACGCGATGATCGCCTCGGGTATCGCCTTTCCGCAAGGACGCGGGCGTGCGGTTGATGGCGGCATCGAGATCTCCGGGCACTGGAACTTCTCGTCCGCGGTAACGCCTTCGACCTGGAACATGCTGGCCTGCGTGGTTCGCGATGGCGAAAAAATCATCGATTACCGTATGTGCCTGGTGCCGGCGCACCAGTACGAAGTGCTGGACGACTGGCATGTGATGGGCCTCAAGGGCACGGGCAGTCGCTCGGTGAAATGCGACAAGGTGTTCGTGCCGCAGCATCGTGCGCTATCGATGATCCATCATCGCCGCGGCGAACCGTTCCCGGGCTGGCGTACCAATCCGCAGGCGGTGTTCCGTGTACCTTTCGGCGGCCTTTCCGGGCATTGCCTGCTGGGTTGTCTGGTCGGCAACGCGCAAGCGATGTTCGATGCCATCAGCGACATGGTCAGGGAGCGCAGCACCAGCTACACCACGCTCAAGATGCGCGATCTGGGCACGGTGCAGGCGCGCATCGGCTTGGCCGGTGCGCAGATCGACGCCGCGCGCACCATGGGGCATGCCGATTGCGCCGAAGGGCAGCGCATGGCCGAAGCCGGCATCGAGGCCAGCCTCGAGCTGAAATTGAAGCAAAAGCGCAATTGTGCCTTTGGCGCCAAGCTCACCACCGATGCGGTCGATACCCTGTATGCATTGGCCGGTGCCAACGGCCTGTATACCCGCGGGCCGATGGAGCGCATTTTCCGCGACCAGCACGCCGCGGCCAGTCACATCAGTTTTTCGATCGACGCGCAGACCAGCGCCTGGGGTCTGGCGGCTCTGGGGGGCGAGATCACCAGCCCGGTGCTATAGGGCCGGCCGCCGGCGGCCACAAATAAGGCCCGGGAAACCGGGCCTTATTACCTCTTGCGAACCACTGCAAACAAAAGTTAAGGCTGGGTGCCGCGGGTGTGATCCGAAGCTACTTGCGGGCTTTCTCGTAGGGGTACTTGAGTTGCCCGGTCTTGTACTTGTCCGGCGCAAGGATGACCTGTTTGCCCGGCTGGCGGAATTGCTCGACATCCTTGTCCTTGACGCCACTGAACTGCACCAGCGGTACGCGTCCCTCGGACCATTCGCCATTGCGCGCATACTTCACCGGCCCGACGATGGTCTTGTGCTCGTTGTCGCGAATGTACTTGGCCAGTGCTTTTTGATCCAGGCCCTTGGTGGCGGTGATCGCCTGCTCGAGTATCTGGCCGATCGCGTAGTTGAACGGTGGCAGGTAGTAACCAAGAGGGTCGACTTTTTCAGCCTTGGCTTTGGGCGTGTAGCGGGCCAGGAAATCCTTCATGCCGGGGAATTCCAGCGACTTCTCGGGCACGTAGGGGTTGTAGTTGACAATCCCGTTCAACTGCGAACCCAGGCTTTCCATGATGGGCGCGAATTGCAGGCCAACCATGCCGCCACCGAACATCTTGACGCTCTCACCGACGCCAATCTCGTTGGCCGCCCGTACGATGGCGACCGATTCGCCCGGATATGAGGCCACGTACACCAGATCCGGCTTGCTTGCCTTGATGGCGCGGATCATCGAGGAAAAGTCCGCCGTGTTGGGCGGGTATTTCTGGTCATAGACCACCTTGAAGCCCGAATGGGTTGCCAGGTTGCGCGCGCCGGAGGCGAGGCTTTGCGCAAACTCGGCGTCTGCCGCCAGAAACGCCACTGTCTTGGCGCCGATTTTCTTGGCGATATCGAAGTAGCCTGAGGAAAACGTTACCGAATCGGTCAGCGGCGAATTGTTGAACCACATGTCGTGCTGGATCCGATCGTTCACCTCGAACGAAAAATTCCCCATCAAGAGCAACCCGCGCTGCTTGACCAGCGGCATGATCGGCGCTGTCGGGTTGGTGCCGTAGGGGGCGATCAGCAGATCGACCTTGTCGACATCGAGCAACTTGGTATAGATGCCCGGTGTCAGTGCTGGATTGCCTTGATCGTCATAGATGATCATTTCGACCTTGCGACCAAGAATGCCGCCCTTGGCATTGACGTCGTCGCGCCACATTTGCAGGGCGATCAGGCCGGCCTTGCCGCCGGCGCCCAGCGGGCCTGTCTGGGCGATCGAAAACCCGATCTTGATGGGGGCGCCCTGGGCTTGTACCACAGAGGAAAACCCGGTGGATAGCGCCGCCGCTGTGGCTACAAACTCGCGTCTGGTGACTGTTGCAGAAACTGCCGACTTTGACATTGCGTCTCCTTTGGTTGTGGGCTCGCAGGCGACTTCCCGGGCAAGCTGGCCGTGCGGGCGTAACCTGGCTCGGCTAGGGCAAAGCCGATGAGGAATACCGGTTGCGAAACGCCCGAAGATTAGCAGGTTTTGCGCCCCGGCAAACCACTGCGGACGGCATTCGCGCCCGCACCGCAGGCTGTTGGACAGGGGTGATCGGTATCGCTCGACTCGATGCCGCGGGGTCGCCAGGTCAAGCCCTTTGCTAGAGCATGCACTCCACTCCGGCGGTATCAAGTGGCCTGCCGGAGGCTTAAACTCGAACGGTTGAAACAATGAGGCCGGGGAACATCCGCGTTGCAGGCATGGGGCCATGTCTTGCGAGCCTATCCGTGGTTGAAACCGAAAGGGTTTACGAACGATGGAATTCGACTATGTGATCGTGGGTGGCGGTTCGGCTGGCTGTGTATTAGCCGCGCGCCTGACAGAAGACCCGGCAAACCGGGTTTGCCTGCTCGAGGCCGGCAAGCCCGACGACTCCGCCTTGATCCATACCCCGGCGGGCGCGGCGGTGATGGTGCCGTTCAAGATGCACAACTGGGGCTTCGAGACCGTGCCCCAGGCCGGCTTTCACGGCCGCTGTGGCTATCAGCCGCGCGGCAAGACCCTGGGCGGCTCGTCCTCGACCAACGCCATGATCTACATCCGCGGTCGCGCTTCGGATTACGATCGCTGGGCCGCGCCGGTGGACGCGGGCGGCCATGGCTGTCCCGGCTGGAGTTGGCAGGAGGTTTTGCCGTATTTTCTCAAGTCGGAACACAATGAACGCCTGAACGGCGCGCTGCATGCGCAGGGCGGGCCGCTCAATGTGGCGGACCTGCGTTCGCCCAATCCTTTCGGGCGCCGCTTCATCGATGCCGCGGTACAGACCGGTTTTCGCGAGGTCAGTGACTTCAACACCGGCGACCAGGAAGGGGTGGGTCACTACCAGGTCACGCAGAAAGGCGGCGAGCGCTGCAGTGCCGCGCGCGCCTTCCTGCATCCGGCCATGCAGCGGCCGAACCTGACGGTTTTGACTCGCGCGATGGTGCTGCGCATCCAGGTGCGCGGCAAGCGCGCCAGCGCTGTGGAAGTTCGGCATGGTGGCGCCGACAAGGTCGTGACGGCGCGGCGTGAAGTGATTCTGTCGGCCGGTGCCCTGCAGTCGCCGCAGATTCTGATGTGCTCGGGGATCGGGCCGAAGGCCCACCTGTTGGAGCACGCCATCGCGCCGCTGGTGGATGCGCCCGAGGTGGGCGCCAATCTGCAGGACCATGTGGACTACATCCTCAACCGCAAACACTCGTCGCTCGACCTGTTCGGGGTTTCGCTCGGTGGCGGCCTGCGTATCCTGGCCGAGGTCGGTCGTTTTCGGCGCGAACGGCGCGGCATGTTGACCTCCAACTTCGCCGAGGTCGGCGGCTTCGTCAAGACCTCGCCCGACCTGTCCGAACCCGACGTGCAGTTCCATTTTGTCATCGGCATGGTTGACAATCACAACCGCACCCTGCATTTCGGGCACGGTTACTCATTGCATGCCTGCGTGCTCAATCCACGTTCACGCGGTGCGCTCAAGCTGGTGTCGGCCAATGCGCTGGATGCACCGGCGATCGATCCGGGTTTCCTGTCCGATCCGGACGACATGGCTACCCTGGTGCGCAGTTTCAGGCTGATGCGCAAAATCCTCGATGCACCGGCATTCGCATCGATCAAGGGGCGCGAACTCTATACCGCCAAGCTGCGTGACGACGACCAGGCCGGCATCGAGAATGCGATCCGCGAGCGTGCCGACACCATTTATCACCCGGTCGGTACCTGCCGCATGGGCAGCGACGAACGTTCGGTGGTCGATCCGCAATTGCGGGTGCGCGGCATCGCGGGCTTGCGCGTGGTCGATGCCTCGGTGATGCCGCAACTGGTGTCGGGCAACACCAATGCGGCGACCATCATGATCGCGGAAAAGGCGGCCGATCTGATCCGCAGCGCACCGGCTTGATGGCCGGGCCCGCAAGCCGCTGATCGCGGCTTTGGAGCCGCACGTTGCCACGCGGTGGCGCGCCATCAGGCGCGGTACACCGGCATGCGCCGACCGATCGCCACTGCAACCACCACTGCAACGGCAAAGCCCAGCATCAGCCACGTGACCTTCTCGCCCAGCAGCAGTGCGGCGAACATCATGGTCAGGAACACCTGCGTCAACTGCACCTGCGACACCCGCGCGACGCCGCCCAGGTCGAGCCCCTTGTACCAGGCGAAAAACCCGAGGTACTGGCTGAAGATCGAAACGTATGCGAAGCCCGCCCATTCGACGGCCGTGGCGGCCGCGAAATCGCCGCGCACCGTCACCAGTACAACCGGTGGCAACAACAGCGGCACGCTGATCACCAGTGCCCAACTGATGGTTTCGCGCCCCCCCAGTTCGCGCGTGAGCAGCGCCCCCTGGGCATAGCCGAATGCGCCCAGTACCACGGCGCCGAAAAGCGCCAGGTCGGCCAGGTGCAGTGCGCCGCCGCCGTTGAAGGCGGCGAAGGCCACCACCAGAGCGCTACCCGCAGCGGCGGTGATCCAGAAGCCGACCGACGGCCGTTCATGGTGAACCCACGCGCCCATCATCGCGGTGGCCAGTGGCAACAAGCCCACCACGATCGCGCCATGGGCGGAGGGCACGTACTGCATGGCCCACGAAGTGAGTACCGGAAAGCCGAAGATCACGCCGGCCGAGGTAAGGCCCAAGCGCACGCATTGCTCGCGGGTCGGAATCCTGGCGCGGGTGACCAGCAGGAACAGCGCCGCAGGGATTGCGGCGACCAGCGAACGTCCGAGGGCTACGAAGATCGGATCGAGATGGGTGATCGCCAGTCGCGTGGCCGGCAGGCTCAGGCTGAAAATCAGGACGCCGATAAAGCCGAAAATGAGTCCGCGCCTTTCAGTCGCATGGTCGACGCCGCTCAAAAGCTCCATTCCTCGTCAAGCGACTGGCCGACGGCGAGAACCGCGCCGAAGCCACGCGCAATAATGGTGTTCTGCCCGAACACCACGCCCAGGCGCGGGTCGTTGCGGTACTGCGCCAGGATATCCAGCGGATCGGCGCCGCGCGTGCCGTTCGCCTGGTCGATCGAGGGGATCGGGCAGCGCGGGCAGGGCTTGACTGGTTTGAGTGAGAAGTCCGCGCCGGACAAGGAGAGCAGGCGGTCTTCGTCGAACGGGCCGGTATCGCCAAGCACGATGTTGGGCCGGAAACGGTTCATCGGCAGCGCTTCGCGTCCGGCCAGGAGAAGGCGGTCGTTGAGGTCGGCCAGCGAGGCTTGCGAGATCATCAGGATCGGGTAGCCGTCGGAGAAGCGGTTGTGCGCCTCCGCGTTTTGCGTCCACTCGCGATTCGACAGCCGCCTGTGGGCCGGATCGAAGCGAGCCAGCCTGAGTTTACGTCCGAGGTAATCGGACAACCAGGTGGCAGCGCCATCCCCTTCATCAAAGGCGCGGCAGGCGTGGTTCCACACCCGCACGGCAAGCGTGGCCGAGCGCAGGCTGAATTCGTCCAACGCGACAGCGAGTGCCGGCATGCCGGGTGCATGCAGGATGAGACTGCCGGCAACAGTGGCTGGCGTGATCAAGGCCATGCGCGCGTCTTCGCGCTGCGTCAGGAACTGGCCGCTGCCGGCTTCGACCACCATCCACTCACGATCGCCGACGCCGCCGGATTCAAGCCCGGCGCGCCCGAGCGTGGCTTGCCGCAAATCTATGGCGGCGCAGCTTTTGACCGGATAAATGTTCAACGCGGAAATGCTCGCCATGTCAGGTCGCGGACCTTTCGCGCGCCAGACGCGCCTCGCGTGCCTGCAGGTGGGCCCACGCGATTGCCAGCAGCCGCGCCGATGAGCCGGCCGCGCGTGCGCGTGCCAGCATGTCGCCCACGATGTGCGCGCCTTCGGTGCGCCCCCCGGATTCGAGGTCGCGCAGCATCGAGGCGGTGAAGGTCGAATCGCGCGTGCTGAGAAGTTTCGCGGTTGCCGCATGCACCTGCGGGCGCGATGCGTGGCCCGCATGTGTCGCAGCCCTCTCGCACTCGGCCAGCATACCCTGCATCAGTGTGGTGCCTTCATCGGTAGCGACAATATCGCCTACCGCGCCGCGCATCAGGCAGGTCATGCCCGCCAGTGTGGCCAACAGAACGAACTTCTCCCAGATCTCCTGCAACACCTGATCGCTGTGACGCAGATCAACCGGCGTCTGGCGAAACGCGTCCGCCAGCGCGTTGAGGATGGCCTGGCCCGCGGCTGAATTTTGCGGGCGCAGGCCGAAAGTGATGCGCTGCAGTTCGGTCATCTGGCGCACCAGGCCTTCCGGCGTGAGGTTGCCGGCGATATGGCAGCAGCCGCCCAACACGCGCAGGGCGCCGAACTCGCGGTCCAGCCGGTCGAAATGCGCCAGCCCGTTCAACACCGGCAACACGCAGGTATCGGGCCGCATGCCGGGATAGATAGCCAGGATCGACGACTCCAGATCGTAGGCCTTGCACGAAAGCAGCACCAGGTCGTATTCGGGCTTGAGTTCGGTGTGCAGCACCGTGCGCACCGGAATGTCGAAGCTGCCCTGTGGGCTCTCTACATTCAGGCCGCGCGCCTTGAGCGTTTCGGCGCGCCTGGGCCGCACCAGAAAGCTGACGTCTATATCGGACTTGCCCAGATGCGCCGCCTGCGCCAGGCGGCCGCCGAAATAGCCGCCAGTCGCGCCGGCACCGAGAACCAGGATTTTCAGGAGCATGGGGTGGGTTCGAAGATGGTTGTTGCAGGAAGAGGCGCGATACTAACGCTGTCTTGCCCCGCCTGGCTCAAGACTCTGGTTTGCGGGCGGCCATGGCGCCGCCACGATGCACGCGTGCATTGGGGCGCACCGGGTTGGTCATCGCGACGCACAGCATCAGTTCGTTGGCGAACCGCGCGTCGGGTACCCGCACCTCGACGCTGTGGTCACTGGTCTGGTCGCGATCCTGCGTCTTGTGGGCGACCGGAATCTCGATGCTGCTGCCGGCGGCGCCGGGCTTCTGTATGGCGCTCACGGCTTTCGAGTTTCAGGCTTGGAAGCGATGTGCTTGTAGCGCAAGACAAGGCGCCGCTGATGCCCTTCAGCACACGCGCAGTATGCGTGCCTGCACAGCACTGGCGAGCACGCGCGGGTTGACTGCAAAGCCGGTGTGCGGATGGCCGGCGGCCGGATAGATCAGGTCGAAGGCCATCAGTGATTCGTCGAACAGGGTGATCGGTGGTGACAGGTGTCCCAGTGGCGCCACGCCGCCGATGGAGAAGCCGGTGCGCGCCTTGACATAGGCGGCGTCGGCGCGGCCGATCGGCTCGCCAATGGCAAGGGTGACGCGGGCTTCGTCGACCCGGTTGGCGCCGCTGGTGATCACCAGCACGACCCGGTCGGAGAGGGTGGCGCGAAAAATCACCGATTTGGCGATCTGCGCCACTGCACAGCCATGCTTGACGGCGGCTGCTTGCGAAGAGGGTGTCGCCTCTTCGGTGACGATGATGCCGGCATCGATCCCCGCCGCTGTCAGAGCGGCTTGCACGCGCTTGACACTGGAGTTTGCCAGAACTTTCTCGATCATCTGGGTGGGCTTGACGTTACTTGGAGTTTTGCGACACGTGAGTGTATGGCGCGGGTCGGCAGGCTGCAGCGCGGCTCAGGCCAGGGTCTTCTGCACGACCTCGCGGGTATCCTTGGACAACGCCGCATGACCGGCGATCTGCAGCAGTCGGGCATGCAGCAGTTCGCGTCGCCGCGGTTCCAGTTTGCGCCAGGTGGCAGCCGCGCGCGCCAGGCGCGCCGCGACCTGCGGATTGAAGCCGTCGATCTCGATCACGCGTTCTGTCCAGAAATCGTAGCCGCTGCCGTCGCTTACGTGAAAGCAGGCCGGGTTGCCGTGGCAGAAGGTGCCGATCAGTGCACGTGCCTTGTTCGGGTTCTTGATCGAAAACGCGGGATGCGTCATCAGTCCGCGTACGGTTTCAAGCGTCGAGGTGCCGCCGGCACCGGTGCGTGCGCCTGCCTGCAGCGCCAACCACTTGTCCATCACCAGCGCATCGTCGTGGAACTGCTGGTGAAAGAAATCCAGTGCTTCGGTCCGCTCGGGCGAGTCGTGCAACATCAGGGCCGCCATCGCGTTGATGCGGTCTGTCATGTTGCCGGCGGCATGCAGTGCCGCAAATGCCGCGCGGCGCATCGGTGCATCATCGAGTTCGAGCAGATAGCCGAGCGCCAGGCCTTGCAGCGAGCGCCGCCCGGCCGATACCGGGTCGGGCGAGTACTTGCCCTTGACCGCGTGAGACAGCCACACCTGGCGCAACTCGGGCGCGGCCGCCCGTGCCAGCGTGCGTCGCACGAACACGCGGGCAACGTGGATCGCCCGCGGATCGACCTCGCTGAACTGTTCGGCGATATAGGTTTCGCTGGGCAGCGCCAGTGCTTCTGCCTTGAATGCCGGATCGAGATTTCGATCGGACAGGATGCGCTTGAACGCGGCGCTGACGGCAGCGGGTACTGCCAGCGACTGGCCGGCGCCGATTTTTTGCGCCAGCGTCGTGAGCAAACGCAGGAACAGGCGTTGACCGGCTTCCCAGCGATTGAACGCATCGCTGTCGTGCGCCATCAGGAGCGTCAGGGCGGCGTCGCTATAGTCGTAGTCGAGGATCACCGGCGCCGAGAAGCCGCGCAGTAATGACGGCACCGGGCGCTCAGCCACGTTGGTGAAGACAAAAACGTTGTCCGTGCCGGAAACCAGGAGTTTGGCTTCGGTTCCGCGCGAGCGTGCCTCGCCGGCCAGATGCAGCGGCAAGGCAGTGCCTCTTGCGCCGATGAGTCCGAGTGCGAGCGGCACCACGAACGGCATCTTGTGTGTCTGGCCGGCGCTGGGCGGGCAGCTTTGCCGCAGCCGCAGCGTGTAGGTGCGCAGGCGCTTGTCGTATGCGTCGCTCACGTTCAGGCGCGGGGTGCCGGCCTGGCCGTACCAGTTGAACCATTGCGTGCGTTCAGTCGCAGACAGCATGCCCGGATTGGCGTCGGCCATGGCGGCAAAAAAGTCATCGCAGGTGACGGCCATGCCGTCGTGTCGCCTGAAGTACAGGTCCATGCCCTTGCGGAAGCCGGCGCGCCCGCACATGGTCTGATACATGCGCACCACCTCGGCGCCTTTTTCGTAGATCGTGACGGTGTAGAAATTGTTGATCTCGATGTAGGCATCCGGCCGTACCGGATGCGCCATTGGCCCGGCGTCCTCCGGGAACTGTGCGCTGCGCAAGAGGCGCACGTCGCCGATGCGCTTGACCGCTCGCCCTGACGCGGAGCCGGCCATGTCCATCGAGAACTCCTGATCCCGAAACACGGTCAGGCCTTCCTTGAGCGAGAGCTGGAACCAGTCGCGACAGGTGACGCGATTGCCGGTCCAGTTGTGGAAATATTCATGGGCGATCACCGATTCGATGCCGTCGTAGTCGGCATCGGTCGCGGTGCTTGCATTGGCCAGCACGTATTTGGTATTGAAGACGTTGAGGCCCTTGTTCTCCATCGCCCCCATGTTGAAATCACCGACGGCTACGATCATGTACTGATCGAGGTCAAGTTCCAGGCCGAAGCGCTTCTCGTCCCAGCGGATCGACTTCTTCAACGACTCCATCGCATGTGCTGTCTTGTCGGCATCCTTCGGCTCGACATAAATCTGCAGGCGCTTCAATTTTCCTGACGCCGTTCTGATCGTGTCTTCGTGGCAGGCGAAGTGGCCGGCTACCAGTGCGAACAGGTAGGAAGGCTTGGCGAATGGGTCGACCCATACGGCCTCGTGGCGACCGTCACCGAGGTCACGAGTGGACACGCAATTGCCGTTCGACAACAGCACAGGCACTGCATCGCGTCGACCAACCATGGTGACCTGGTACTTGGCCATGACGTCGGGGCGGTCGGGAAAGTAGGTGATCTTGCGAAAGCCTTCGGCTTCGCACTGGGTGAAGAAATTTCCGCCGGAACAGTAAAGCCCCATGAACGAAAGGTTTTTCGCAGGCCGGATGCGGGTGGTGATTGCGATGGTCGCACCAATGCCCAGGTCGCGCAGGGTCAGCGCTTCGTTGGTGTGTTCGAAATCGCCTGAGCCGAGCATGCGGTCGTTGACTTGGACGGCGACCAACTCGAGTTCGCGCCCATCCAGTGGCATGACGGAAGCGCCCAAGTGCGCCGGATTCCGGCGCACCTTGAAATTCGATGTCACCAATGTCGCTTCAAAGTCGAGGTCGAATCGCAACTCAACGGTATCGACAAGATAGGCGGGAGGCGTGTAGTCCTTGAGGAGGACGGTTTGTGGCGCAGGGTGATCCATGGGGGCGGTCGGTTCTATGGCAAGGAGCGGAAAATAACAGAAAGGGCGAATCCCGGAGGCGAGTGGCGACACAGGGTTTTGGCGAGCGTCGCAAGCTTGTCAGGTGCGTGGCATTCAGGCAGGCTGTGCCGGGCCGACAGCATCGGCCTTTCGCTTTCAGGGCGCCGCCGCTCTCTGCGTACTAGGTCTTAAGCTTGCTCGCCCGCTTCCTTCCTGTCGGCGGAGGCGCAGTCAGCCACTCCTGCCGGCGCCTGCAGGCGCCGACGCACATAGTGCACATGCTGGCGCAACGTATAAACCCTGTCCGAGAATGCCAGCGGTATGGGCAGGCGCGCGGCGTCATTCTCGATGCGATCGAGACGTGCCATGATCTTCGCCTGTTCGTCGCCGTTGACGGCCTTGAGGTCGACGTCGCGCTCAAGGAACTTGAGTTCGCCATACCAGCGATTGACACGCGTGTTCTGGCGCCAGGAAAACAGCGAGGGCAGCCATTTCACCAGCGGCACCACCACTGCGATGATCGGTACCAGCAGCACCAGCATGCGTTCGACGAAATTGGCCAGCCAGAACGGCAGGTAACGCTGCAGGAACGGGCGGCCGGACTTGAAATAGCGCTGGGCCTCGTCGGCCAATGGCCAGTCGGTCGCCAGCGGTGTCGGATATTCCCCGGGCTGATGAAACAGGCCCGGCGTGCCGTGCACTTCCACTGCGGCTTCGAGCAGCAGGTAGGCGAGCGCCGGGTGCAGGTCTTCGCGGATCACCAGGTTCGCCTGCGTGGCCACCATGCGCACATCATGTTGCGGCAGGTTGGCCTTGAGATCGAATACGCCCTGTGCCAGCACGGCCGGTTTGAGATAGGGAAAGCGGCGCGACAGTGCCAGGGTGTTGTCCAGATCGAGCAATTTGATGCCTGGGGTGTCGAGCAGGCGCCTGATCACCGGCGCCTCTGGTGCGGCGATGATGAAGACCGCGTCGATGCTTCCTGCCAGCAAGGCGTCGACTGCGGCGCCGCCCCCAAGTTCCTTGAGATTGCCGGCCTTCTCGTCGATGCCGTGCGCGCCCAACATTTCGAGTGCCACCTTGCGGGTGCCCGAGCCGGTCTGGCCGATCGCCACCTTGAGGGGCGCCAAGTCGGTCAGCCGGGTCATCTCCGATCTGGAGCGGTAGAACACCCAAACCGGTTCCTGGAACAGGTTGGCAAGAGACAGTACGCGGGTCTCCTCGGGCGGCGGCGCCAGCGGCGTCAGTGTCAAGAGGCCCAAGCCGCTCTGCACGAAGCCGACGTCGATGCCGGCGTCGTCGTCCTTGAGGCGTTTCAGGTTTTCCACCGAGCCGGCGGATGGCTTCAATTCGAGGGTGACCCCGTCGCGTGCGAGAATCTCTCGGTATTTGAGGGCGAAACGATGATAGGCGCCATCTGCGGCGCCGGTGCTCATGGCAAGCAAGCGGGGCGGCGCCGGTTGCACGAAGCGGAAGGTGAGCCAGAATGCCGCGACAATGATCGCCAGCGTCGGCAAGACGAACAAGAGCCACTCGCGGCGGCTGGCGCGGCGCGCGAAAAAGCGGGCGCGGGCTTTGTCCGACGCTGGTTGTGAAGGCATGCAATATTTAAGCACGGGTAGTGTCTGGAGTTTAAGCACGGGTAGTGTCTGGAGACCGAATTGCCATCCAAGCGTTGGGACATTTTCTGCAAGGTGATCGACAACTACGGCGATGTCGGCGTGACCTGGCGTCTGGCGCGCCAGCTGGTCGCCGAGCACCGTCGCGCCGTGCGCCTGTGGGTTGATGACATGGAGAGTCTCGAGCGCCTGTGCCCCGCGGTCGATGCGGGTGTCGATGCGCAAACCACGCAAGGTGTGGAAATTCGGCGCTGGGACGCCAGCGCCGGCAGCGCACGGCCGGCGGACGTGGTGATCGAGGGTTTCGGTTGCGAACTTCCCGAAGCGTATTGCGCTTCGATGGTGGCCAATGCTGCCGCCGGCGACCGCCCGGCGTGGATCATTCTTGAATACCTGAGCGCCGAGGAATGGGTTGCCGGGTGTCACGGCTTGCCCTCGCCGCATCCGCAACTGCACCTCGATCGGCACTTCTTTTTCCCCGGCTTCACATCCGGTACCGGTGGCTTGTTGCGCGAACGCGGCTTGTTCGAGGCGCGCGATGCCTATCAGGCCAACCCGGCCACGCAGGCTGCGTTCTGGCAACGTATCGGCGTGCCGTCCAAGGTGCGCAACGAATGGCGCGTTTCCTTGTTTTCCTACCCCAAGGCGCCGGTACACGCGCTTCTCACCGGCCTCTCGGCGCACCCGCACCCGGTACGCCTGATCGTGCCGCGCGGACCATCGTCGATGATGGTGGCCGACTGGTTCGGCATGGCCGATGCGGTCGGGGCGCAGGGCTATCTCGGCAATGTTGCCGCCTCTATCGTGCCGTTTGTCGAGCAGCCCGACTACGACCGCCTGTTGTGGGGTTGCGACCTCAACTTCGTGCGTGGCGAGGATTCGTTCGTGCGTGCCCAGTGGGCGGGTAGGCCGCTGGTATGGCAGATCTACCCGCAGAATGAACAGGCGCATGCGGCCAAGCTGGCCGAATTCCTGCGCCGCTATTGCCACGGCTTGCATGAGCCGCGGCGCCAGTCGGTGGAGCGTTTCATGGCCTTGTGGAACGGGCTGGAGGCGGGTGGCGACTCGCATGGCGGTGCAACTGCCGACACGGCGTTCAAGCCCGAAACACCCTGGTCATTTGAAGAAGTGTGGCGTGGCTTCGCCGCGAATCAGTCGGCGTTGCGCCTGCACGCCGAGGAATGGGCCTGGAAACTGGCCGAAGCGCGCGATCTGGCGGCGCAACTTGTTGAGTTTGCTGGAAAGATCGAGGCGAACGGGTTAAAATAGAGGGCTTTTTACAACGGAAGCTGCGGTCGGATCCGCACCGGACTCGCGTGCATTGGGCTCCCGATTCCTCTTCCAGCTCTCGAAAGATCAGTTATGAAAATCGCACAGGAGCTCCGCGCGGGCAATGTCGTGATGGTCGGCAGCGATGCCATGGTGGTGCTCAGGGCCGAGTACAGCAAGTCCGGCCGCAACGCGTCAGTGGTCAAGATGAAGCTCAAGAACCTCTTGACCGGCACCGGCACCGAATCGGTCTACAAGGCCGACGACAAGTTCGAGACCGTGCAATTGGAGAAGAAGGAAGTTAGCTATTCCTACTTCGCCGATCCGCTGTATGTGTTCATGGACGCCGACTACAACCAGTTCGAAGTCGAGGGTGAGAGCCTGGGTGATGCGCTGAACTACCTCGAAGACGGCATGGTCTGCGAACTGACCATCTACAACGATCGCGCCATTTCGGTCGAGTTGCCGACCTCGGTGGAGCGCGTGATTGTCTACACCGAACCGGCGATTCGCGGCGATACCTCCGGCAAGGTGCTCAAGCCGGCCAAGCTGGCGACCGGTTTCGAGGTCGGCGTGCCGCTGTTCGTGGCGCAGGGCGACAAGATCGAGATCGACACCCGTACCGGCGAATACCGGCGCCGGGTTTAGCAGCCCGTCCGGCTTAGGAAGCGTCGGCTGCAAATCGGCGGAAGCGGTCCATTTTCACCGCCTTCTTGGCCCGTAGCCGGGCTATGGACCTGCGAATCCGGAAAAAAACGCTCCTCGCTGGGGCTCATTTTCGCTTTCGACGTCTTAAGTCCTGCAGGCTGCCAGATTCGCCTAGACGGCAAAGAGCCGCCCCAGTGCGGCTGGTTGCAGGTGTCAGCTTTTCTCGCCTTTGGGCAGACGCTCGATCGCTTCGTCGAAATAGAAGAATATCTCGCGTCTGTCGTTTGCATGAATCTTCGTTCCCTGTTGCCTCACCTGCATCTTGTAAGTGGCAGTGACCTTGTAGTCACCTGGTTTGAGATTGACATACAGCCATGGGCCGTCGGCAGTGGTACCGAGCACGGTTCTCGCCGCCGGGCCGGTTCGGTTGGCCGATTTCCGCTTTTCTGCTGTCCGATGTCAACATGCATCATTGCCAAGCGGCGCCGCGCTCGATCCGCTCGACTGGCGCCTGAATCATTTGCGCGACCCGCGGCACGCGCCGTACTCGAAGCGGCCGCCGCCCGCGCCGGTTGGCGCAACCGCGCGCCGCGCGAAAACGCGGGCTTCGGCGTGGGGTTCGCGAAATACAAGAACACCGGCGCCTATTGCGCAGTGGTGGCCGAAATCTAAGCCCTGCGTGCAATCCGGGTGCGCCGCCTGTGGATAGCGGTCGACTGCAGGCGCGCCGTCAATCCCGATGGCATCAGCAACCGGATCGAGGGCGGGGCGATCCAGGCCACAAGCTGGACCCTGAAGGAAGCGGTGCGCTTCGACCACACGCGCGTTTCAAGCGATTGCTGGGAGAACTATCCGATCCTGCGATTCTCCGAGGTGCCGCAGGTCGAGGTGGAGATCCTGGCAGACCCGGAGTTGCCTTCCTGCGGCGCCGGCGAGGCGGCCCACGGTCCGACCGCGGCGGCGATTGCCAATGCAGTGCGTGACGCGCTTGGTGTCAGGGTGCGCGACCTGCCGATCACGCTCGAACGCACGCGCTGGCCGCAGAGTAAAAGAGCCCGATACGTCGCGGCAGCGCCCGTTGCCGGTGACCGCCGGCGTGCTCAGGGGGTGGAGCGGCGCACCGTGGAGGGCGTCTGGGCCAGAACGAATGCAGGGGGAATTGCCGCCGGCATTTCCCTTGGAGCCCACTTCTTCTGCGCAGGTGTGCCGGAGAGTTCGGTCAGCAAGGAAGCGGCCAGGTCAATGCCTTGCGCCTCCACAGCTTGCCGGAAATGCGCCAGGGCGGAGGCCACCCCTTCCTGGGTCAAACCCTTCGCTTGCGAACCAAGAACGGATGCATCGCGCTCCAGCGCGGTCGCGTCATGTCCGCAAGGCAGGAGCGCAGGCTCGCGGGCAGGACCGGCGCCGCTACGCTCGAGTTCCGCGGCCAGGAACAGCAATTGCGCGCCAGTCAGCGCTGCCGAGCGCGCGGACAGCCGGTCGTGATAGCCGAACGCAAGCATCGAAAGCTCGTAGCATGCAGCGGCGCGGGCAGTAGGCACCGGGTCGGTGCCGGCGCAGCGCAGGATCGAACGGACATGGTGTTCCGCAGCCGGCAGGAGGGGCAGAAGGGCAAGCGGGCCTGGCTGTTTGGGTGTGCGGCGCATGGTGACCTCGAGGGCACATCAGTAGCACCTGATGGTCCTGCAGGCCAGCCGGTTTCGATCCACGAAACAGAGTGGCTTTCCGCCGGCTGCGGCTTGGATTGGCCGGAAATTCTCTGCCCCGGCATGCACGGCGCGCCCTGCTTATGCGATGATTGCGGCAACGCCTCTGTGCGCTTGTGCACGTGACCGCAGACATCTATTTTGTCGACAATCGCGGCGCCATCGGCGTCTTCGTATTCCATTCAAGGAGAATTGCATGCCCCTGGTAGATCTCAACCATTACCTGTTGCTGGCCAACGATCTCGACAAGACCAAGCGCTTTTATTGCGATGTGCTCGATTTGCAGGAAATGCCGCGGCCGGATTTTCCGTTTCCGGGTGCGTGGCTGGGCCGCGCGGACAAGATCTGGGTGCACATGGCGCAACGCGAAGTAGCCAATGCCGAGGTGTATTACAAGGGCACGCCCAAGCATGCCGCCCGCGACAACACAGGCGTGCTCGACCATATTGCCTTCGCAGCGGCCGACCCGGACGAGTTCCGTGACCGCTTCACGCGCCTCAAGTGCGACTGGTGGGCGCGCGCGTTGCCGGAGTCGAATCTGTTCCAGATTTTCGTGCGCGATCCCGACGGGCTCACGCTCGAATTGAATTTCTTCAATCTCGTGACCATGCCGAACTGGGCCGAAAACTACGGCGAGATGCCGCGTGTCAACTAG
>CAYYFR010000106.1:0-18823 GCA_964470865.1 uncultured Burkholderiales bacterium
ACGGCGCCGACGTGAAGGCTGGCGAAGCGGGCGAAATCTGGGTGCGCGGCCCGCAGGTGATGCAAGGGTACTGGAACAATCCCGGCGCCAGCGCAGACATCCTGCGTGATGGCTGGCTCGCCACCGGCGACGTGGCGGTGATGGACGAAGCCGGCTTCATGCGCATCGTCGACCGCAAAAAAGACCTGATCCTGGTGAGCGGTTTCAACGTTTACCCGAACGAGATTGAAGATGTGATCGCGCGCATGGACGCGGTGCTCGAAGTGGCGGTGATCGGAATACCCGATGGTCAAAGCGGCGAGGCGGTGCGCGCTTATGTGGTGCCCAACCCGGAGCACGCCGCAGCGCCCACTGCGGCACAGATCGCCGAGCACTGCCGCAAGTATCTGACCGGCTACAAACTGCCCAAGTCAGTGGTGCTGCGTGACGAACTGCCGAAAACACCGATCGGCAAGGTGCTGCGTAAAGATCTGAAGGCCGAAGTCAGGGCCGAATTCGCCGCCAGAAAATGAGAACAAGAAAAGGAGCCGCACCATGTTGACCGAACTCGAAACCAAACTGCTCGGCGTGATGATGATGGTCATCATGCTGGGCATGGGCGCATCCTTGACCTATCGCGATTTTCTGATCGCGCTGCGCAAGCCCAAGGGCGTGCTGGTGGGCCTGGTGTGCCAATACGGCATCATGCCTTTTCTGGGCTACTTGCTGGCGATGGCACTGGGCCTGCCGCCCGGCCTTGCGGTCGGCCTGATCCTGATCGCCTGCATGCCCGGTGGCACCACCTCGAACATCTTCACTTATTTCAGCAAGGCGGTGCTGGCCTTGTCGATCATGATGACCAGTGTGTCCACCCTGGTGGCGCTGGTGGCGGTGCCGGCACTGCTGGAGTTCTATTCCGGCGCTGCCGGAATCAGCGGTGATTTCCGGATTCCTGCCGGCAACGTGGCGCAGGTCCTGGTGGTGTTGCTGGTGCCCACGGTAATCGGCATGGTGTTGCGCAAGCTCAATCCGAATGTGGGTGCAAGCATCGAATTGCTCGGCGGCATGCTCGGAATCGCAGTCATTGTGTTCCTCATCATCTCCTGGGTACCGCGCAACTATCAGTTGCTCACCGTCACGCCCTGGTATGTGTATTTCGCCGCAGTCGGACTCGGCCTGTTCGGCATGGTGCTTGGTTACGGTTTGGCCAAACTGCTCAAGCAGGACAACAACCGCAGCCGCACCATTGCGCTTGAAACCGGGATCCAGAACGGACCACTGGCCGTGCTGATCGTGACCCTGACCTTCACCGGCGCCATGCAGCAGGAAGTGCTGCTGATTCCGGTTTTGTACTCGCTCTTCATCGTGCTTACCAGCAGCGCCGTCACGGTATGGTTCCGCAGATTGTCAAACCGTGAAGCTAAAGCGCGTGACAGTGCCAAAGTGGGCGCGCTGAATCCGACATAGCCTGCGCGCCCGCTACTCCATCCCGTTTCCACCATTGCGAGAGGAATCCTGCCTTCATGATCAACAGCGACCAACAACGCGCCATTCTGAGTGTGTGCCTGATGGCAGCCTTCGCCGATGGCAACAACGACCAACGGGAACGCGCACGCATCGAGCAAGTGTTTGATTCGCTGGCGAGCCAGCAGGCCGACGCTGCCGCTTGGCCGCTGCCTGCTGTCTATCAGGCGGTGCTGTTGAAGCAGGTTTCGCTGACCGATCTGGCTGCCCTTTTGAACACCGATGGGTCGCGTCAGCTCGCCTACGAAATGGCAGTGCATGTGATTGATTCAGACGGGGTGCAAACTGTTGCGGAGCAGGCATTCCTCAATGAGTTGCGCCAGGCATTGGGGCTCTCGATTGGGCAGGCCTTAAGCCTGGCGGGCCCGGCCGATGCGCTGGCAGCAGCCGCCTACGCGCCGGCGGCTGCGCCAGCCCCGGCTTCCGCGGTAGCGCAGCCGGTCAACGAAGTGGAGCTGGACAAGACAATTCTGAACAGCGCGATTATGAACGGCGCGCTTGAACTGTTGCCGCAATCCTGGGCCACGATGGCGATTATTCCGCTGCAAACCCGGATGGTCTATGGCATCGGCAAAAAGTACGGTTTCGAGCTCGATGCCGGTCACGTAAAGGAATTCCTGGCCACCGTAGGCGTCGGTCTGGCGTCGCAGTATCTGGAACAGGCGGGGCGCAAGCTGATCGGCGGCTTGTTCGGCAAGCTGGCCGGCGGCCTGGTGGGCAGCCTTACGCGCGGCGGCACCGGCATGGCGTTCTCCTTCGCTTCCACGTATGCCCTGGGGCAGCTTGCCAAACGCTACTACGGTGGCGGCCGCACCATGTCTGCTGCGGTGCTCAAGGATACTTTTTCACAACTGCTGGAGCCCGCCAGGCAAATTCAGACCCAGTATGCGCAGCAGATTCAAGCCAAAGCCGGCAACGTCAATATGGCGGACGTGCTGTCCCTGGTGCGCGGCAAATCGAGCGTCGCATAGGGGCCCGCCGGCAGCCACATCAGCCGATCGCGGGCACGACGCGGGTCAACGCCCGCCGCCCTGGTCGGGTGCAAATATCTCCGTATTGGCAAGCACCCGGTGCGGGCGCATGATCGATTGCCGCGCGATAGCGCCGGCCGCCGCCATTGCACTCGCGCGGGCGCGCGGCGCAAGCGCCTTCATGCAAAAGCATCTCGAACAGGTGACGCAGCGCATTGGCGCAGGGGTCGCCGCGGAAGTTAGCGGCGCGGTCGAGGCCGTCTGCGGTCGGCCCGCGCGTTGGCTCGAAGGTTGGCTGCGCGAAGCATGCGCAATAGGCCAATGCTCCCCCCAGCCGCGATAGACCACAGTAAGCCTTTTCATTGTTCTGTCGCTGCTACCGCGCGGCGCGCCCGCTTGCGACCGGCTGCGTACGCATTACGTTCCATCTGGGCGATGGAGGTGCCAGGCGGCGACAACAGGTGTTCGAAGTCGCTACTCGCGCCCAAGGCCTGAACACACTTGACGAAGGTAGCTAGCGTCGATTGGCCGCCGTTTTCGAGCTTTCGCACTGCACCGAACGAAATGCCGGCGCGCCCGGCGAGCTCGGCCTGGGTCAGGTTCTGCACCAGGCGCAGGCGGCGTACGCGCTCACCGAGAAGACTGCAAATCTCGGCGCACGTCGATAGTTCAATAATCATTATTGTAGCAATTAATCAATAAAATAAACTTTAATTGCTACAATAATATCATTTAACTGCTACGCCAGTGGAAACTGGCGATCTGGCTACACGCAGCGCCCGCCATCGACCTCGATATTGACCCCGGTGATGAAATTCGCTTCATCCGATGCCAGATACAGGCAGGCATTCGCCACATCCTGTGCGGTCGAGAAGCGCCCGAGCGGTATGCTGACCATGAACTTGGCGCGCCTGGCCTCATCGATCTCGCCGCCCGCGAACGCCTGCGAGAGCGCGGTGTCGGGATTGAATACGGGGTTGACGCAATTGACCCGCACGTTGTCGGGCGCAAATTCAGCCGCCATCGACTTGCTCATGAGGACCACCGCGCCCTTGCTGGCGTTGTAGACCGTCAGGCCCGGGCGTGGACGGATGCCGGCGGTCGAGGCGATATTGACCAGGCTGCCGCCGCGTTCCTTGCCCTGCGCGCGGAACACCGGCAGCGCGTTCTGTGCTGCCAGGTAGACGCTCTTGACGTTCACACTGAAGCAGCGGTCGAAGTCGGCCTCGCTGACCTCGACGAAAGGGCGATTGACGTGGGTCCAGCCGGCGTTGTTGACCACGCAGTCCAGGCCGCCGAAATGCTTTTGTGCCGCGTCGACGAGCGCTTTCCAGCCGGCGTCGGTGGTCACATCGGCCAGCTGAAACACGACGCTGCCGCCTTTTGCCTTGATCGCAGCGACAGTCGCTTCGCCGCCCCTGGCATTGATGTCGTTGACCACGACCTGCGCACCTTCCTCGGCGAAGCGGGTGGCGATGCCTACGCCGATGCCCGAGCCGGCGCCGGTGACGATGACAACCTTGTTCTTCAAACGCATGAAACCTCCCGATCGATGGTATGGGTTAAAGCTCAGGTGGCGCTGATTGTAGCCCGCTGCATTTGCGCTGAGAGGTTGATGTCAACCGAGCCAGGTCGGCCGATATGGCCCAATGAAAACCGCGCAGGCCGCCTCTGACAAGCTTCTGCCTGTGCGCGACTGGGTCAGTTCGCATCGATACCCACGCGCAAGGCCGGCGCGAGAACTGCCTGGCGCAGCGCATCGTCGGTGCGCAATGGGCCGCCCATGCGCTTGCCCTTGCGCGCCGTGCCGACGCGGTGGCCGAAAAGAAGCAGCGCTTGGTCGCTGTCGCGTTGCCGCGACATCCAGAAGAGGCCGTCCACCTTCGGGTACTGCATGTGTGTGTGGGCGATCGGATCGAACGCGGTCATGGTCCTGCGCCCTTGGTCGCTGTTGCAGGCGCGCATCCTCGCACGCCACCACACCGGCCGCAACGCCACCACGCCGCTGCGGGAATATCAGCGCGCCGGCGGGCTTTGCGCCCGCGCGAAATCCACGAACGCGGCAGCCGCCGGCGACAAGCGCAAGTCGCCGGCGTGCACCACATGCCAGAAGCTGCGCAATGGAAAGCCGGCCACCTCCAGGCGCGCGATGCCGGAAGCGCCGGTCAAGGCGTGGCTGGAGATGACCGCGCAGCCGAAGCCCGCGCCGACGGCGTGCTTGATGGCCTCGTTGCTGCCCAGGGTCATGCGGGTGTTCACGGCCACGCCGCGCCGCGCGAAAAACTCATCGGTGATAAGCCGCGTGCCGGAGCCCGGTTCGCGGGCGACAAAAGGCTCGCGCACGAACTCGGCCAAGGGCACGCGCTGTCGCGCGGCCAGGCGATGCCGACGCGCGGCGATCGGCACCAGCGGGTTGTCCAGTATCGGCAGGCTGACGATGTCACGCCCTGCGGGCGGGCGCGCCATCAAGTACAGATCGTCGGCGCGGCGCGCAAAGCGTTCGAGCACCTGGGCGCGGTTGAGCACCTCGAGGTGGATGTCGATGCCCGGGTAGCGCGCGTGAAAACGGCCCAGCAGGCCGGGCGCAAAATATTCGGCCGTGGTCGCGGCGGCCAGGCGCAGGTGCCCGGTCTTGAGGCCGCGCCGGTCGGCCAGGTCGGCCGCCAGGGACTCCAGGCTGCGCGCCACCTGGCGCGCCGCCTCGGCCATGCGCAGCCCGGCCGCGGTCGGCGCCAGGGAGCGACCGCGCGGCTCGAACAGCGGCTCCCCGGCGATCTCGCCGGCCTGGCGCACCTGCATGGACAGGGCCGGCTGCGTCAGGTGCAGTTCTGCCGCCGCGCGCGTCAGGTGGCCGTGGCGCACGATCGCCTCGACGGCGCGCAGCTGGGACATGGAGAGTCGATTCATTGATCAATAAAAATTATCATTAATATCAAAACATATCATTGGATATGATGTTCTGCAAGCGCCAAAATGCGTGACTCACTCAAACGCCACGCAAGGAACGCACGATGAACCCCACTGAAACCGCCGAAATTGCCAAGGTCGGCGCCGCCGCACGCGTTGCCGTCTCCGTCTGCGTAGGCGATGGCATCGGCCCGGAAATCACCGCCGCCGTCCTCGAGGTGCTCAAGGCCGCGGGTGCGCGCCTGGACATCGAGACCGTCGAGATCGGCGAGAAGGTTTACCTGCAAGGCGTCTCCTCCGGCATCAGCGACGCGGCCTGGGCCAGCCTCAAGCGCACCCGCCTGTTGCTCAAGGGCCCGTTGACCACCCCTCAGGGCGGCGGCTACAAGAGCGTCAATGTGACCCTGCGCAAGACCATGGGCCTGTTCGCCAATGTGCGTCCGGTGGCGACCTTTCATCCCTTTGTGCCGACCATGCACCCCGAGATGAACGTGGTGATCGTGCGCGAGAACGAGGAGGACCTGTACGCCGGCATCGAGCACCGCCAGACCACCGACGTGACCCAGTGCCTGAAGCTCATCACCGAGCCCGGCACGCGCAAGATCGTGCACTACGCCTTCGAGTACGCGCGCCACCACGGGCGCCGCAAGGTGACCTGCTTTACCAAGGACAACATCATGAAGATGACCGATGGCCTGTTCCATCGCATCTTCGACGAGATCGCCACCGATTACCCCGAGATCGCCGCCGACCACATGATCGTCGACATCGGCGCGGCGCGTCTGGCGGCGCGGCCCGGCAAGTTCGACGTGATCGTAGCGCCCAACCTGTATGGCGACATCATCTCCGACATCGCCGCTGAAGTGGCGGGGTCGGTGGGCCTGGCCGGTTCGGCCAATATCGGCGACACCATCGCCATGTTCGAGGCGGTGCACGGCTCGGCACCCGACATCGCGGGGCGCGACATGGCCAACCCCTCGGGCATGCTCGAAGCCGCAGTGCAGATGCTCACGCACATCGGCCAGGGCGAGGTTGCCGAAAACGTGCGCAACGCCTGGCTTGCCACGCTGGAAGACGGCATCCACACCGCCGACATCGTCGGCGAATTCACCACCCGGAAGGTGGGCACGCGCGCCTTTGCTGAAGCGATCGTCGCGCGCATGGGCAAGCGCCCGGTCAAGCTGCCGGCCGCGGCGCTGGCGCAGGCGCGGCCGATGAAACTGGCACCGCTCGCACCGCGTACCGCAAAGCCGATCGAAAAGCGCCTGGTGGGCGTGGATATCTTCCTCGACTTCGCCGACCTGCGCCCGGCGCTGCTGGGCGCACGCATCACCGAGGCCCTGCCCAGGAGCGCAACGCTGAAATTCATCACCAACCGCGGCGTCAAGGTCTGGCCTCACGGGTTCGACGAGACCTTCTGCACCAACCACTGGCGCAGCCGCTTCATGCCCTCAGAGGTGCAGGCCGAGCACGGCGGCGCCAACGACGCCTGGGTGCTGGCGATCATGCAAAGCCTGGCCGCCTCCGGGCTGGAGGTGATCAAGATCGAGAAGCTCTACACCTTCGACGGCGAGCCGGGGTTCGCGCAGGCGCAAGGGGAGTGAGGGTCAAGGACAAGGATGGGAATTTCAGTGCCATTTTCGGATTAATCCGGCCATATTGGTCTGCGTCAATCGTTGATTAATCGTTGTTTTGGTGCCGCAGACGCCTGATCGTCCCTGAAACCCCGCCCCGGCATGCCCGTTGTCTGTGCCTCTGGCCACCTGGGTGGCGGACATTTGCCGCGCAGGTGGCCACAGGCACGCGTCGCCCCGGCCCTGCGAGCGCTGTCGTCTTGTGCCCTGCCACGCGACGCGCTTGCCGAACGCATGGTCCGGCATCTCCCACAGCGGCGGCCCTCGCGCCGGCCGCAGACGCGGCCGTTGAGATCACCTTGCTGCGATTGGTGCCGGCGGGCCGAGAGACGCCAGCAGGTAACCGGGTCGGAACCGGGGCGTAACATCGGGGCGATGCCCCAACCGGCGTTCTGCGTTTCACTTGGTCGAAGGAACCCTCCATGCGTCAACTCCTGCATGCCCTGCTGAAGTGGGTCGGGCAGCGTCTGGTCTGGTTTGTTCTGATCGTGGCGATCCTGATGGCGGGGGCTTACCTCAAGGAGCAGTTCGACGAATTTCATGCGTCGCAAAGCCATCTCGGAGACCTGAAGGGTGGCCAGCAGGTTATTGAAAATCATCTACGGTCGATGGAACAGGCCTTGACAGCGCGCACCAGGGAGTTTGAAAAGGACTCGCTCGGCAAACTCGATTCGCGCATCACCGGGATCGACCAGGCCATCGGCGAGAAATCGGCAGCACAGCAGGGGGCGAGCAATCTGCCGCTGTTGTTAAAGCTGGCCACTGGCAGCAGCTTCATCGACCCTTTCAAGCGCGACATCGAGATCAAGGTGCTGATGCAGGAGCGCGCCTACCTGCTGGGCCTGCGTGCGGTGGCGCTGGCGTTGATCGACCGCGACCGCGGCGTGACCGAGCTTGAGCGGCTGCGCCGGGTGCATGCGGCGATCTACGGCGGGCTGAAGGAAAACGAGTTTTCGCGCGATCAGGTCAGGAGCAGTCACCCGGTTGCGGGCTTTGTCCCTGGCACCGTGCCGCATGGTTTGCTGGTGCAACTGGCGTTGGCGCACGCGCGCTTGACTGCGCAGAACCTGGCGGCGTATGAGGCCTATGAGCGGCAGCGCATGGCGGTGGCGCTGTTCAAAATGCCGCATCCGCCGCCGGCCTTCCGGCTGCAGTACGAGCAGATCAGGGAGACGCTTGCGCCGCTTGATGCGAGGATCAAGGCGCTTGAAAAGAACACGGTCGCTGTGCTGTGGGAGAGTGCGGCCGGGGTGGTGCAGGCTGCGCTGTGGATCCTGGTTTCACTGATCCTGTTGCCGGTGGCGATCAAGGTGTTTTTCTATTTCGTGCTGGCGCCGCTCGCGGCGCGCCGGCCGCCTGTGCATCTGCTGCCGGGTGCGTCCGGGATGCTGGAAAGCCCGGCGGGGGTCAACATCGGTTCGGGCAACGCGAGCGCGTCGGCTGTGTCACAAACGCTTCGGGTCGGGCCAGGCCACGAGTTGCTGATTGATCCGGCGTATCTGCAAAGCGCGCCGATCGCGGGTGCCAAAGTGACCAAATGGCTGCTCGACTGGTCGCATCCGCTGACGAGCCTCGCTGCAGGATTGGTGGCGTTGACGCGCATTCGTGCCGCAGTGCCGGAGTCGATCGTCATTTCCGCCACGGTCGATCCGCTTTCTGAAGTGGGTGTGCTGGCGCTACCGGCAGGCTCCGCCCTGGTTCTTCAACCGCGCAGCCTGGTAGGCGTGCTGCAGCCACGCGACCAGCCCTTGCGCATCACCAGCCATTGGCGGCTCGGTACCCTGCATGGCTGGCTCACACTGCAGCTGCGCTACCTGGTATTGCACGGCGCGGCCACGCTGATCATCAAGGGCTGCCGGGGAGTCCGGGTCGAGCGCGCCGGCGACGGCAGGCGCATCAACCAGGCGGCAACGCTGGGCTTTTCCGCCAACCTGCAATACTCGACCACGCGCGCGGCCACGTTTTTCCCCTATCTCACCGGGAAGCAGGGCCTGCTGGACGACAGCTTTGCCGGTGCCCAGGGCTACTATGTCTACGAAGAAATGCCGCATGCAGGGGCCAAGGCGGGTGTTGGCGGGCGCGGGCTGGAGGGGATTTCTGACGCGGTGCTGAAAGTGTTTGGCATTTAGCTTCAAAACGTTGAACCGCAGCTTCACGCGGCCAGCGTGAATTGCAGGCGTTCGCGGTCAGCCGCGCAAGCGAGGCAGGCCTGGATGTCGGCGCCGGTAAGATCAGGAAAGTCGCGGAGGATTTCCGCGCTCGATATGCCGGACGCGAGGTAGTCGAGCACCTCGTAGACAGTGATGCGCAGGCCGCGCACGCACGGCTTGCCGCCGCGCTTGCCGGCTTCGATGGTGATGATGTCACGGTAATGCATGGCGGACAAGCATACGGATTTTCGCATTGTGCGGACCAGCACTTGGTGCCGTCAGACGCAACGCCCGAGAAGGATAAAAGCACAGGACATTGGTTACAATCGAAGCGTTGCGCCTGGGCGCAACGCGCAAAACCGATCACGGATCAAAATCAACAGGGGAACAGCATGAATTTCACGAAAAATACGGCGCTGGGGCTGGCGGGGTTGTGCATGGCAGGGTTGGCGCTAGCCGGCGACATAAGCGGCGTCAAGATCGAACCGGCCAGCACGCAGGTCGGGGCGGCGGTCAAGGTCATCATATCGGGCACGGACGAAGGCATCTGTGGCCTGCGCGTCGAGTATGGCAATGGCGACGTCGATGTCACCAAGATGTCCAAGGGCAAGGACGATTTTCCGCGCAGTTTCTCCAAGACCTACAACAAGCCCGGCACCTATACGGTGATCGCCAAGGGCGGGCGCGATGGCTCGACCTTCGGTTGCAACGGCGAAGCCAAGGCCCAGGTCGTGGTTGCCGAGGCGCCCAAGCCGGCTGCCGCGGCGGCGCCTGTGGCGGCGGCTCCTATGGCCGCAGCGGCGTGTCCGGAAGGCTTTTTGCTCAACAGCAAGTCGGTCAACAAGAGGACCGGCGCCTATACCTGCAATGCCAAAAAGGGCGCCATCAAGCCAGAGAAAGCGCTTGCCTGCCCGGCCGGCACCGAGTATTTCGCCACACCCAAGGGTAGTTCGCTGGGTTGCCGAGTGCCCAGGGCTGCCGCCAGGAAGTAATTGATCCGGTCATCAACGTTCGCGCGGCAGGGCACCCATCTGGGTGCCCTGCTTGCTTTTGCAGTGGCCAACCTGTTGTGCTCGGGGCTGGCCTTGCCGCAGCCGCAGGTGCAGGCGCAGCCGCAAGCGCCAGCGGCCGATTCGCCTGAACCGCCGTCCGCCAGCGGGTTGGAAGTATCTCCGGCCGAAGAGGCGCTCAAACGCTACCCGCCCGGCAGCATCACCACAGAGGCCCAGGCCGATGCGGCACTGGCGGATGCGTCGCGATTGCAGCCGCTACAGGAATTGCGCCACAACGCGGCGCGCGCCGCTTGCTACGAGAAGTTTCTCGCCGAATTCTGTTTGTCCGACGCGCGTGCCGCCAACTACCGCGCCACCCAGCGCATCCGCGAAGTTGAACTTGAAGCTCGTCAGTTCAAGCGGCGCGCGGAGGACGCGGCGATCGACCGGCGGCGCGCCGCAAAGAGCGCTGCCGAGGCCGATGCTGCGGCAGCGCGCGCGGCCGAGGCGCCGCGTGTAGAGGCGCGGCGTGTAGAGGCGCCGGGTGTAGAGGCGCCGGGTGTAGAGGCGCCGGGTCTAGAGGCGTCGCGTGAGGCGCGGCGCCTTGAAGTCGAACGCGAGGCGCGCCAGTGGGAAGCTGCCGCACCGGAGCGTGCGGCGCGTGCGCGCGAAGCTGAAAAGCAGGCGCGGTTGCGGGCCGCAGCGCGCGCGCGTGCCGACGCCGAGGAAAAGGCGCGCGCCCCCGAGCGCGCGGAAAGGGCGCGCCGGCAGGCAGCCAAGGTGGCGAAAACGCTTGAGCGGGCGGAGCGGCGCGAGCGCGCGGCTGCCGAGAAGGCACGCAACCAGGCGCCGCCAGCAGCGGCGAAATAGCCTCGCAGTCGGGCCAGCACCTGCGCTCGACCATGCATGCCGGGCCGGGCCGGGCGCATCTGCGCCACAAGTGGCGCGCCAAATCACCACGGGCAACGCAAAAAACAAGGCCCGCGCAAGCGGGCCCTGAACCTCATGTCTGGTCGATGCCGCGCGGCCACGCAGGCCGCAGCGCTTCAGACGTTGCGCATGTAGGCGTCCACGCACTCCTGGCGCGGATTGCCAGCGGCCACCGGTACGGGCACGCGGCCTTTGCGTGCCTTGCGCGTGACCTTGCCCTTGGCAGCACCGGTACTCAAGTCACTGCACGCAACCTGCGCATGCTTACGAATGGTGCAAAGGTTTTCCCACGGGTCGTTTACCGGTTCGCACGCTGCGGCTGCGCTGCGCCTGACGCTGCGGCGCTGCGGCGGTTTGCTTGCAGGGGCGGCGGCTTGTTGCGGCGGCGCCTGGGTCATCGACGTCGCACTCCCGGCCAGGGGCGTCATGCGTGCGGCGGGCGCCTGCGCGCCGGCCAGCGCGACCCATGCCAGTAGCGGCATGGCACAGGCCAAACTTATGCTTCGATTCAGGCGGTTCATTGTCATCGCGCGGCTCCTTGGGAAAACCATCCGTGAAGAACTTGCCCGGCCAGACCGACCCGGTATCGAGCCCGCCGTGCACCGGCAGAAAACAACTGCTCTGCAAGATGGACTGCGGATCAGAGCGTCAAAAATCTACTAAGCAGGCTTTAAGAAACACTGGATAAGTCGGCAGCGAACGAGCGGCGCTGTTGTGCAAGATTGATTCTAAAGAACTCGGTGGCTGCGCGATCTAGCGCGTGGAAACTGATTCAGCATTTTCTCAGGAATGCAACGTAAGTCATTGTACACAAGTTATTTTTTGCCGAAAAGCTTGCCGAACATACCTGGTTTTTCGGTTTTTTCCGGCATTGCTTCGGGAGGCAGGGCCGCCGCCTTGGCCGGGACCGGCGGTGGCGGCGGCTTCGGGCTCGCCGGTGGCGGCGGCGCTTTGGGCTTGGCGTCTTCGAAGTGAGTCAGCTTGACGATGGCAAGCGAGCAATTGTCGCCACGGCCGTTCGAGCGTTCACGCGCCAGCGCGATCAGTTGCTCCGAGGCTGTGCGCGGCGGGCAGGCCGCGAGAATCGAGCCCAGCTCGAGATCGCTGAAATAGGCCCACACGCCGTCGCTGCACAGCATGAAGGTATCGTCGGGCATCAGCTTGGCGGTGCTGCCGAAATCGATGTGCGGTTGATTGGCCGAACCCAGGCAGTGCACCAGCAGGTTCTTGTTCGGATGCGACTCCATCTGCTCTTCGGTGATCTTGCCTTCGGTGAACAACTGTTCAACATACGAGTGGTCGCGCGTGCGCTGCACCAGCGGCTGGCCGCGAAAGTGGTAGAGGCGGCTGTCGCCCACATGCGCCCAGTCGGCGCGTTCTTTCTGCAGCAACATCGCCACCACCGTGCTGTGCGGTTCCTGCTCGCTGGTGAATGACGAAAGCGTGATGATCATGTGCGCTTCGTTGACAATCGCGGTCAAGAGCTTTTGCGGCGAATCATCACGTGTGCTGAAATTGTCGAACAGCTGCTGGGTGGTGGAAATCACCTGCTGCGCGGCCATTGCGCCACCGGTATGGCCGCCCATGCCGTCGGCCACCACGGCCAGCACCACCCCGGGCTCGCGCTTGCTGGGGATGATGATCAGGCGATCCTGCTGCTCGGCGCGATCGCCGATATGCTGGCCGGTTCCGGCTTCGATGCGAATGGGCATGGCGCAGAATTATATAGTGCAGCGGCGCGCGCATCGAGGCGCCAAGCCAAGTTGGGCAATGGTCGCGCGTGTATCATCGCGGCTGTCATGCATCGACCATCGCGTGACCGGCGGCAACAGCATGCCCTTTGTCGGGGCTGCCAGGTTTCCTGAAACAAGCAATGTTCACCGAAAAACCGGGTCACGGATGCTTACAGCGCAGGATATAGAAATCATTCAGGCACGCATCGTCGAACTGCAGGTTGAACATCGCGATCTGGATCTGGTGATCGAAACCCTGACCGCCACCGCCGGACGCGATGAACTGCGCCTGCGCCGCCTGAAAAAACGCAAACTGCAACTCAAGGACACCATTACCTTGATGCAGATGCGCCTGATCCCCGACATTCCGGCCTGACCGCGCGGGCTTACGCATGAAAACGCTGCGCCAACTCCTGCGACTTGCGCTGCCTGCCTGGTTGTTCCTGGTAACGGCGGCCTGCCTGGCGCAGTCGCTTGAAATCCTGCAGCTCAGGCACCGCCCGGCCGAGCAACTGCTGCCGGTGCTGCAGCCACTGTTGGCCGGCGGCGGCACCTTGAGCGGCAGCGGCTTCCAGTTGATCGTGCGCACCACGCCTGCCAATCTGGAGCAACTGCGCCAGGTGATTGCCAGCCTCGACCGCGCGCAACGCCAACTGCTGATTTCGGTGCGCCAGGATTTTGGCGGCGTGGCGCGTGGCGGCGGCGTCGGCGGGCAGATCGTGCTGGCGCCGGGCGCCAGCGCCGCGCGCGGCAGCGTGTTCGAGCGCAGCGGCACCGCGCAGGACAACGTGTCGCAACAACTGCGCGTGCAGGAAGGCAACCAGGCCTACATCAGCAGCGGCGAGAGCACGCTGGTGCAACAACGTAGCGTCACGCGTACGGTCAATGGTGTGATCGTTACGGAAACAGCGCTGCCGCGCGATTTCAACACCGGCTTTTATGTCACCCCGCGGGTCAACGGCGACACGGTTTTCCTGGAAATCGGTGCGCAGCGCGATACCCGCGCCGACCTCGGGCCGGGCAGCGCCAACACCAATCGCGTGGTCTCGACCATCAGCGGCCGCCTGGGCGAGTGGATCGAGCTTGCTGGGGTCAACCAGTCGCAATCGGCCGACACCCGCGGCCTCTTGTCGCGCTCGTCGGACGCCGGCGCGCAGGAGCGCCGCGTCTATGTCAGGGTCGAGGAAGTGCGCTAGCACCGTGAACGGTCAGTGTCAAAACATGAAAGCGCGCCACGGGTCGCATGGTGTGGTGGCAAATCCGCGCCATGGCTTCGGCCACGGCCATGCCTGGCGCCTGGCCCTGGGGCCGCAGCCATCGCTTTCGTTGAGTTCCGAAGCTTCCAGGTCACCGGACTAGCCAAGCGATGGGCACAGCGGTCAACATTCCCAACCTGCTCACGTGGCTGCGGATCCTGCTGATCCCGCTGATCGTAGGCGTGTTCTACCTGCCCGACGCCTGGCTCGGCCCGTCCGAGAAAAACCAGGTCGCCACGTTCATGTTCGTGACCGCGGCGCTGACCGACTGGCTCGATGGCTGGCTGGCGCGCAAGCTCAACCAGCAATCGGCCTTCGGCGCCTTCCTCGACCCGGTGGCCGACAAGCTGATGGTCGCCGCCGCCCTGATCGTGCTGGTGCAACTGGGGCGCTGCGACAGCATCATCGCGCTCATCATCATCGGCCGCGAGATCGGCATCTCGGCCTTGCGCGAATGGATGGCGCAGTTGGGCAAGTCCAAGAGCGTGGCGGTCAATGCGCTGGGCAAGATCAAGACCATCGTGCAGATGATCGCCATACCGCTGTTGCTGTTCCACGACAATTTTCTCGGCCTGTTCGAAGCGCGCCTGCTGGGTGACTGGTTCATCTGGGCTGCCGCAGCGCTGACCCTGATATCGATGGGCTATTACCTCAAGGCGGCCGCGCCCCTGATGCGCGATTGACACCAAACCCGTGTGCGGCTGACACAAACCCTGCGGGGTGCGATGCAAACTGCGGTGGGGGCGCGGTTAAGTGGCGCGACATTCGGATCGCTTGCCCAACATTGATTCCAGCTCCAAGCGTACGACACACCAGTTTGAATCGCCCCCAACCCTGCGTGCGGTTGACACAAACCCTGCGTGCGGTTGACACAAACCCTGCGTGCCGTTGACACAAACCCTGCGTGCCGTTGACACAAACCCCTGCGTGCCGTTGACACAAACCCTTCGGGTTTTGCTATACTCGCGCTCTGTAAATGCGGGAGTAGCTCAGTTGGTAGAGCGCAACCTTGCCAAGGTTGAGGTCGAGAGTTCGAGACTCTTCTCCCGCTCCAGATTTTCGAGCAAAGGTCATGCAAAAAAGGAAAGTCGCTGCAGACTTTCCTTTTTCGTTTGTGCCCGGGCCTTACGTCTCGAGACCCCGATGGCGGGGTAGCAAAGTGGTTATGCAGCGGCCTGCAAAGCCGTGTACGTGGGTTCGATTCCCGCCCCCGCCTCCAATTTTCCCGCGCCCGACCTGCCGATAGTGAGTGCGCGGCCTGGCCGCCCGTGGGCGGCGCTTGGCTCCGCATGCTCGTGCGCCCGGTTTCCCGCTTCGAGCGTGCCACGGAGCGCCTGTATGCACCCGCAAGACCGCGGGCCTGCCCGCGCGGTGCGAAACGTGCCTGTCACATGGCGTCTGCATACTGCGTGGCCGTGCCGGAAAGGCGGCGCCAGGCCAGTTCCGACATGCACAAATAGCCCCTAACGCAGCGCCGCCCCAGTCCGCATCACGCGAGTTACTGCGGGAGGCAGCTCCCAGCCCTGATCGGCGGGCTGCAAATCCGCATGCTTGCAACGACAGAAACGCCCCGGAAAAACCATGGAATTGATACAAAGTGTGATGAAAATCACGTCAGCGGCGAATCAACCTCGTAAAGTCGGGCTTTCGCTGCACTGCGACGTGATACAAGTAGGTTTGTCGCAGGCCATGTCCGGAGCGCCTGCCGGTTTTCAGCCGCGTCGCGCCGGCTGTCAATTTCTCCGGAAATCACCCGTTAATACCCTGATGCCGCATTTTGCACAGCTATCCGCAGACGAGCAGACGCGCTATTTCGCCCTGGTCGCGCAGGCGCTCGGGGTGCGCCGGCACTTTGATTTGCTGCTCTGGCTGCAAGGCGATGTGCAGCACTTCCTGCCGCATGAAATCATGCTCGCCGCATGGGGTGACTTCCGGCTCGGCCTGATCGCGCATGATATAGTTTCGGCCCTGCCGGGCGTGCGTACCCAGCGGACCAGCGTGGCCTCGGTTTCACCCATGCTGTCGGGTTTGTTCAAGCGCTGGTTCGAATCCGGGCGCAAGCCCTTCACCGTGCGGGTGGGCGAAGCGGGTTTCGTGCTCGACGACAGCACGCTGGATGCCGATCTTGGTGGTGCGCTCAGGAATGTGCGATCGGCCCTGGTGCACGGCATTTGCGACGAGCGCGGCCGCCACGATTGCCTGTATGTGTTGTTCAGTTCGCACGCGGTGCACGGGGATGGTGCACGGGCGACCATGGAAATCCTGTTGCCTTATCTCGATATGGCATTGCGACAGGTGCCGCAATTGCGCACCGTGCCGGCAAACGACGAAGAAAGCGCGGCGGCGCCGTTCGAAACCCAGGAACATGGCCTGACCGAGCGTGAAATCCAGATCATGGCGTGGGTCAAGGCAGGCAAGACCAATCAGGAAATCGGCATGATTCTTGATATCAGTGCCTTTACGGTGAAGAATCATTTGAAACGCATATTCAAGAAGCTGGCCGTCTACAACCGCATGCAGGCAGTGGCAAAATTCGAAGCGGTGAGCCTCAATGGAGCAAACTGAAGTCGCGATGGCAGGCAGCCGCAACACCGCGCGTCGGGCACCTGCCCATTTCGCCACCGATGATTTTCTGGGCGCCATCGAGGCCATGCTCGATCCGGGCGTGCTGGTGGCCACGCTGTGGATGCTGGCGCTGTGGTTCGAGGGCGAACTGGCGCCGGCCTACCTGATACTTTCGGTGATCGTGTTTTCGATCACCTTTCCCGGTACCTCGCGCCTGCAATACCCGGTGCTGAAGGTTTTCACCGACATCGCCGTAAGTTGGGTATGGATCGCCGCCCTCTTGCTGTTGACCGGGGTGGCCACGCGCTACATCCGCGAATTCTCCGATGCGGCCATCACCACCTGGCTGTGGGTGGCGCCGCTAAGCCAGATCGGCGCGCACCTGGCGCTGCGGGCGGCTGCGCCCTGGGTGCTGGCGCTGCAGGGGCCGCCGCAGCGGGTGGTGGTGGTGGGCATGAACGAGCAAGGCCTGGCACTGGCCGCGCGCATCGGTGCGGCGCGCTATTCGCGGCTTGCGCTGGCGGGCTTTTTCGACGATCGTGCGCCCGGGCGCATCGACGCCGCCGGGCAACACATATTGCTGGGCAAGCTGGCCGATTTGCCCAGATATGCGCGTGAAGAGCGGGTGCAGCAGATCTACCTCTCGCTGCCGATGGCCTCGCAGCCGCGCATCCTGCAGGTGTTGAACCAGTTGAAAGACACCACCGCCTCGATCTATTTCGTGCCCGACATGTTCGTCACCGATTTGATCCAGGGGCGCACCACGCAGATTTACGGCATGCCGGTGATCTCGGTGTGCGAAACGCCGTTCAAGGGCGTAAACGGCATGGTCAAGCGCGTGTCGGATATTTTTCTCTCGCTCCTCATCCTGCTGCTGGTGTCACCGCTGATGCTGGCGATCGCCTGCGCGGTGAAATTCACCTCGGCAGGCCCGGTGATCTTCAAGCAGCGGCGCTACGGCCTGGATGGCGAGGAAATCCACGTCTACAAATTCCGCTCGATGCGCGTCACCGAGGACGGCACGGAGATCACCCAGGCGCGGCCCGGCGACCCGCGCGTGACGCCGATCGGCGCCTTCATCCGCCGCACTTCCATCGACGAACTGCCGCAATTCGTCAACGTGCTGCAGGGGCGCATGAGCATTGTGGGGCCGCGGCCGCACGCGGTGGCGCACAACGAGATGTATCGCAAGCTCATCACCGGCTACATGGTGCGCCACAAGGTCAAGCCGGGCATCACCGGCTGGGCCCAGGTCAACGGCTTTCGCGGCGAGACCGATACCCTGGAAAAAATGCAGGCGCGGGTGGATTACGACCTCGATTACCTGCGCAACTGGTCGCTGCAGCTCGATTTGAAGATCATCGTCAAGACCGTGTTCGTGGTGTTCAAGGGCGAGGCGTTTTGAACCGCGCCGAGCGGTGGCCCGGGCTGGGCCGGGAACCGGCATCGAAAATTGATTGCAACCCATTGGTATGATTGATCTATTGCATAAGTACATGGTGCCGTCGGATAATGGCCGGCTTGGTTCGGCCCGGCCTGTGATGCTTGGGCATCGAAGCGCTGTGACGCGCAAGCGCATAAGCCGCGGTGTTTTTGGGCCGCAACAAATGAGCGCTGTTGGCCGCACCCGCACCACAAGGATGGTCTTTTGAACATGGTTTCACCGGTCGCCGCACTGTTGCCCGACTTGGTCCCGCTGGGCCGGGCCTCGGACTATCTTGAAGAGATTCTCGAGGTGCTGTCGCCGCTGGCCCTGTTTGAAGGTTTCAGCGCGGCGGAGTGCGGCGAACTGTGCGAGTACCTCGAATGCTTCGGCGCGCCTTCCAGTACCACCATCATTCGCGAGGGCGAGGTAGGCGGGTTCCTGATGGTGGTGTTGACCGGCCGCGTGCAGGTGGTCAAGCTTTCCAGCGGCGGTGCGGGCCACGTGGTGGCAGAGGTGGGGCCGGGCGGGTTTTTGGGCGAGATGTCGCTGATCGACGGCAAGCCGCGTTTTGCCAGTTGCGTATCGGCCGAACCCACCGACTTGGCCGTGTTCACCCGCGAGCGCCTCAACGCCATGATGGTGGACCATCCGCGCCTGGGGCAGAAATTTCTGCTGATGCTGCTGCGCCACAGTACCGGGCGGCTACGCGATATCACGGTGCGCATCATGCCTTATCTGGTGGATGGTGCGGTGTGA
>CAYYFR010000107.1:0-18784 GCA_964470865.1 uncultured Burkholderiales bacterium
GAACACCGCAAACGCCTGGTGGGCGCGTTGCAAACCAACTGAACCCATGACAAAAACCGCACTAATCACCGGGATTACCGGCCAGGACGGTGCCCACCTGGCCGTGTTCATCCGCGAGAACCTCGCGATCCAGGGCAATAGGATTCACGCGGCCTTCTCCAATGCGGTCAAGCGCCTCTTGTTCCTCGGTTCCAGTTGCATTTATCTGAAATTCGCGCCGCAACCTCTCAAGGAGGAATACCTTCTCACAGGTCCGCTGGAGCCGACCAAGCGGGCCTATACGCTGGCCAGGATCGCGGGCGTGGAAATGTGCTGGAGCTACAACCGCCTGTACAGCACCAGGTATCTCGCGGCCATGCCCACCAACCTGTACGGCCCGGGTGACAACTACCGCCCGGAAAACAACCATGTCATTCCAGCGTTGATCCGCAAGTTTCACGAAGTCGAGCAGATCGGTGCGGCGTCCGTGACCGTATTGGGCAGCGGCAAGCCGCGGCGGGAGTTCCTCTACATGGACGACATGGCGGACGCTTGCGTGTTTCAGATGAATCTGTCGGACGCCACCTTCGAAGGGTTGCTCGGCAGCGACGAAACCAAAACCGGGCGTTTCGAGCCGCCGCTTGTCAACATCGCCAGGGGCGAGGACCTGACCATCAAGGGACTCGCCGAAATTGTGCGCGAGGTGGTGGGGTTCACCAGCGCGATCGTGCAGGACGTGGGCAAGCTGGATGGAACACAGCGCAAGTTGCTGGATATCCCGCGCCTGGGCGCCATTGGCTGGGAACCAACGACGGAACTCCGTGCGGGCCTTGCCCAGGCGTATGCGTCGGCGGTTTTTGGTTGATGGCCGTGAGCGCGGCTGCCTTGGCTCCACGACTTACCCAACGCAGCATCACCGCGGCCAGCTGGGGTATTGCCGGTTCGGCCTTGCGCGTCGTCCTGCAAATGGGCGCGCAGATCGTCTTGGCGCGCATCCTCGGGCCGGAGGAATACGGAGTGTTCGCCGTCGGCGTGCTGGTGGTGACCCTGGCTTTGTTCTTCAGCGACATCGGGATCGCCTATGGACTGATTCAGCGGCGCGAGCTGGACGACCGGGACATCCGCTTCGTGTTCACTTGGCAGTTCATCTTCGGCAGCGCAGTGTCGGTGCTGATTTTCGCGACGGCGCCGCTGGTGTCAGCCTGGATGTTGCAGCCGCGTGCCGGGCCATTGCTGATGCTGCTCTCGATCGTCTGCCTGCTCAATGCCCTTTCCGCGCCGGCGATGAACCTGCTCAAACGCAAACTCGACTATTTTTCCCTGCAGCTGGCGCAGGTGATCTCCTACGTGGTGGGATATGTGTTTGTCGGCATTCCCATGGCCATGGCAGGTGCGGGCGTGGATTCCCTCGCGTACGCGTGGATCACCTTGTCGGTGGTGCAGTTCGCGTTCCTGTATTGGCGCACCCGGCATCCCGTCATGCCGCTTGTGTGGTTCGAACATGCCGGCGCGCACCTGCGCTTCGGCGGCATCGTCCTTGCCACCAATCTCGTCAACTGGTTCGTGACCAACATCGACAAGGCGATCGCGGCGCGATTCTTCCCGGGCGCGGGGGTCGGGCTTTACTCCACTTCCTACACGCTACTCAATACGCCGACCACCGTGCTGTATTCGACCGTGCAATCGGTGGTGCTCTCGGCCGCGGCCCGCCTGCAGGACCAGCAGGAAGCGCTCAAGCGCGGCTATCTCAAGCTGCTGGGCCTGTTTGCCGCCGTGTTCATACCGGCATTTGTCACTCTCTCGGTGGTGGCCGATACCCTGGTGCTCGCCCTCTACGGTGACCGATGGTCCGGGGCCGCGCCGCTGGTGACCGCCTTTGCGTGCGCCATGCCACTCATGTTGTTCTGGGGCATCTCGACGCCGATCCTGTGGAACACCGGCCGTGCCTCCCGCGAAATGCTTATTCAACTGCCGATCGCGGCACTATGGATAGGCGCGGCACTGGTCGCCGCGAGCTACTCGGTGACGGCCCTCGCATGGGCTATGAGCGCATGCCTGCTCGTCAGGGTCGCGGTCGTGTGCATCTACGTCTGGCGCATCCTCGGCTTGAGGGCAAGCGAACTGCGGCAGGCCTTCGTGGGCCCGCTGGTGGGAACTTTGATCGTCAGTATCGTGGTATTCGGCGCGGATTTTGCGCTGAAGAGTCTAGGTGTGCATGCGCTGGCGCGCCTTCTTGCTGACGCTTTGGTTGGCGGAGTTGTTTTGTGCGTGTTGCTTCGATTTGCGGCTGCGGCCATGAGCGCGCCTGCGCGCGGTCTGATTGGCGAAAGTATCCGCAAAGTGCCGTCACGGGTTCGGCCATTGCTTGAGGTGATAGCTCGGGGGCCACAATGAACGCTGGGCAATTCTTCGGATATTCAATTTACATCGTCGGCGCATTTTTGTTTGCGATTTCGTTGATTGTTAGTCTAGGGTTAATGCTGCATGCGGGCCAAGCGATCAGGCGTGAGCCCCTCGCGTGGATTTTTGTACTAATCCTGATTCCAATTGCCGTTGAACCACTTGTATCCGGTCGCAACCTTAGTGGTCTCGGTAGTGCCTTTGAGGGAGAAATTGAAGCCTATGGCTCTTGGCAAATTGTAGCGCGCGTAGCGAATGCCCTTGCGTTTGCTCTGGCGTCGGAACGGATCGTCCGGCAAGTGTTTTCGCGCCAAGTTGATGCGATTAGCGGCTGGAGCCTGTACATGGCGTTCATGATATTCGTCGTCGTGAACGGAATCACCAATGGATTATGGGGATCGGTTCCGCAGTTGTCCCTCCAACCAATCAGCATGATTGTTGTTTCACTGGCGATCATAATGATTGCGCCGAGACATTCTGAACGCCTTGTCCGCTTTGCGAAGTCCGCAATTCTTTGGGTCTTGGTCCTGAGCGTCTTGGTCGCTGCTGTCAAGCCAGGCATAGTCCTTCAGCGAGGATATTCGGACGGCTACCTGCCTATTCGATTTTGGGGACTTGGAACACACGCGAATACTCTAAGCCCGTTGATTGTGTGCATGTTGTGCTGCGTGTGGCATCAACCATTCAACAAGAAATGGCTTACTTGGTTAGCGTGGGGACTTGGAAGCGCATCGTTGTTATTGACGCAATCGAAGACGGCGATTGCGGCAGCAACCGTTGTCGTTGCGATCCTCGCCTTTTATCGTTACAAATATCTTTTGGTAACGCTTGGACATTCGATGGCTAGTCGCACTGCGCTTAGAGTCTTTCTGGGATTGGTTATCTTGGCAAGCGCAACTATCCTGGTGCTGCAGCTTTCCTTGGATCTTTCGAAGCTATACGACAAGCTCTTGGGCACGCGCTTCGGAGGGCAGATTGCCACGTTTAGCAGCAGGGATCTCATTTGGAAGATCGCGTACGAGGCTTGGATAGCCAATCCATGGTTTGGGTACGGTCCATTGATCTTTGAGCCCAAGTTTCGATTGATGATCGGGCTTTCTCAGGCATTTCATGCGCACAATCAATTTATGCAATCACTTAGCGCAGCCGGGATTACCGGCGTATTGGGGCTGGCCGCCTTCGCCATGCTGCTTGGAATCTATGGATGGCGTGCTGCACCGAGTTCAAACGGACTTTCGCTGGCGCTGGTAAGTTTTATCGTTATGCGAAGTGTGACGGAGGTACCGCTCAGTATCAAAGGCGCAATTAATGGAGAGTTTCTATTTCTGCTGGTCACACTGGTGGTTTGTGTGGCGCACCAACCGCTTGTGGCCTACCGGGCAGTGAAGATGGTTCGTAGCCGTATAGTTCCTTACCATCCCGCGCGAACATTGGCACCACCTCCGTGGCAATGAGCAACGAAGATCAAGTATCGACGACCGAATGCGGAAATGCTGGACCGTTGATTTCGATTGCAACAGTTTGCTTCAATGCAATTTCGACCGCGCCTTCGACGGCGGAATCACTGGACAGACAGACATTTAGAGATTTCGAGTGGGTAGTCGTTGACGGGGCTTCCAATGATGGAACTACGGAATGGCTAAAGACCAATCGTTCGAAAATGGGCGCCTTTGTATCTGAGCCGGATAAGGGCATTTTCGATGCAATGAACAAAGCAGCCGGCATGGCGCGAGGAGAATGGATATATTTTCTGAATGCCGATGATCGCCTTGGAGACAATGAAGTGCTAGCTGATGTCGCGCGTGAGTTGATTCGAGCGCCATCGGACGTCGGCGTCGTCTACGGCGACGCGATGTACTCGGATGGCAGACGCGAATGGCTGCGCCAATTCTCTTGGGTGCGGGCGCCAAACTTGGTTTACGGGGATCTATGTCATCAAGTCGTGTTTGCGCGTCGGCGCTTGTTTCGCGAGGTAAGTTCCTTCGATACTAGCTTGCGATTCAATGCTGACTTTGACTGGTTGCTGAAGTTGGTGCGCGCCAAAGTTCAATTTCACCATTTGGATCGAACCATCTGCGTATTTTTCCACGGCGGAGCGCATGTTCAGAACGCAAAGGCATGCGAGGCGGAGCGATTCAGGGTACGTTACAGATATCGAAATCCTCTGCAATGGCAGCTGGGAAACTTTTTCTTGCGGGTTGAATTGAAGTTTCGACGATTGTTCGGGCAATCTGTATGAAACAGTCAGCGGCACTGTTCATGGCCTTGGTGCTCTCAGGTGTTTCTTCGGCTCATGCAGCCAACTTTTATGTTAGCAGTCGCGATGGCGACGATAGTGGCAGCGGACGCTCCCCATCCATCGAAGGCGCGAACCGCCCCTGGCGGAGCCTTGCGCGTGCTTCTCAACAGTCGTTCCGAAATGGAGATGGCCTTTTCCTCAAATGTGGAGAAACTCACCATGGCCGTCTCGAGTTGCGCGTTGGCCCAGGCGAAGGACTGCTAAAAGTCGCAGCGTTTGGCGAATGCCCGGCAACTGACTTGCCTCTCCTTGACGCGAGCACTGCAGTTGAGCTGGTTGAGCGTGCTACGAAACGGCGTGCCAAATTGGACTTCGAGCCTGGAGTACTTATCCAAAACGGCAGAGCGGTCCGGAGGGCGTTTGCAAGATTTCGCGTCACCGGCAATGGTTTGCAGCCGGCGTTGCCTCGGGATGCGGCTCTTGGCCAGGCACAAGCCTACTTTCGCACCAAGGATTGGTTTATTGAAAGATTGAAACTTGACGGCCGGCCGGGTGGGCCGCTGGGATTGGGAGTACCAAACACGGAACACCCCATTGTGGCTGGTACCGCAATTGCGATTACAGGGAAGGAATGGGTGCTCGGCAACGCAGGTTGGATTTACGATTCCGAAAGCAGAGAATTGGTTGTCGCCGGAAGTCCGGGCGTGACGCGTGTATCGGAAAGGGCTCCGCAAGTGGTCGTGAACGGGCCGGGTTCAGTGTTGATTGAAGGGCTGCGTCTGCAATTTGCGGGCGCCAGTGCGATCGAGATTGCGGTAAGTGGATCGGCGACATTGCGGAATTGCGTGATCGAAGGCCCCGCTAAGCATGGCGTAGAAGTGCGAAGTGCCGAAACCTTCTTCGCGATGGACAATCAGATCGCAGGCGCGGGAGAAGATGCAATACGAGTTGGGCGAGTTGGCAGGGTTGTTGTGCAAAGAAACTCGATTCGTGACACGGCGACCTTTGAACCGATGTTGCCTGCGGTTGGTGCTATCAACGTAATTAGTGCTGTCAATGTGACGGTAAGCCAAAATTTGATTGAACGCTCCGGGTACATAGGAATTCGATTTGGGGAAGGCGCGCAAATACTGTCCAATCTCGTGATTGATAGCTGCCAAACCATGAGTGACTGCGCGGCAATATATACGTGGCAGAGTGCCCCGCAAGCCAACAGACGTCCAGCGAAGATCTCCGGCAATGTCATAGTGGGAGTTCTCGGAAATGATGACGTAAAGCTTGGCTTTAGGGTATATGCGGCGGGAATTTATCTTGATGATTTCACCTCAGCCGTGACAGTTGAGGACAACGTTGTCTTCGGGGCGAGACAAGGCATTTACCTACACAATGCGTTCGAAAACCGGCTCGTAAACAACTTTACATTTGGAGACCGTGAGGAATCATTGAGTGTTTACATTGACTCAAATGCTCAAGCGTTGGTTTCTCGCGCAAATTTGAGAAACGTATTGCTCAAGGCGGCCTTCTCTCCTTCCACTACAGGTAAAGCAGTTTCCGTTGTACGAAGATTGGCACTCGAACCGTTTTCTGAGTTTTCAGTGATTCAATTCGGTGGCGCTGTGGGGAGGCCGGCAGTCGCTTGGACCGACAATATTGGAACGTTCGAAATGCCTAGGTTTCGTACGGAGCCAACGGTGCCTGCATCTTCACCAATCGTGGCGTCGGGTATTGAACTACGTGCTGCCAATTCAATGCCCAGTGTGACGACTTGGGCAGTCGAACAAGGACCGCGAGGATTTCGAATTTCTGCACCCGCCAAGACGTTTCGAATTCAAAAGGGTGACACGAACCCGGAAGCAGGGTGCAGGCTATTTGGAACGCTTGCTATGTCCGCCCTTGAATTCAGGGCGGAACGCTCGAACATCATGGATTGTGCGCCTTGAGCGGATTTGTCGGTGTGGCTGTTTTTCCTGAGAAAAGCGTATTGGCAAGCGCATCGCGTCCCAGCTTTTTCACACCTTGAATCAATGGGATTCAATTTTGTCATTTTGTTGCTGCGTTCCATCTTCGCTGTGCTCATTCAGCATTGAAAGTCGTGGAGCGGATTCGGAATTCTGGATTTGACGTCTGATTGATGACGAATGCGCCTTATGTTTTTTTCGGCGGAGTTTCCGTACCCACCGTTCCACGGTGGCCGCTCCGACACATGGCAACGCATCCTCGCCCTATCGGAGGCCGGTGTCGAACTTCAACTCGTGTGCTGGTATAGCAACCGGCGGGGCGGCAAGCCGAGTGATGAAGAAATGCGGGTAGTGAAGAAGGTGGTTCACGATCTGGTGGTCCTGCCCATCGAAATCGGGTTAGTTGATCTGGCGTGGCGCTTGGTGAATCTATGGCGTATGCCTTCCCATGCGAGCGCGCGGTATCCGCATGGTCACGTCAAGCGGGAGTTGCTGGCGCGTATCCGAGCCTTCAGGCCTGCGGCGGTCTGGGTTGACGGGCTGTGGCCGGGTGCTTTCGCCATCGAGACGGCGAAAGCACTCGGGTTGCCCTACATGTATCGCTCGCACAACATCGAACACCGCTACATGGCGCGCCAGGCCGTGCTGGCAACGGATTTTCGATACAAGGTCCGTTTGAAGCTCAATCTCGCCGGGCTCGAGAGGTTCGAGCGAAGGGTGATCGCCGGTGCTGCGCGGGTTTTTGATATTTCGGTCGACGATCTGCGTTTTTGGCAGGCAAACGGCATGCGCGCGGGGCAATGGCTGCCGCCCTTCGTGCGTGTGGCAGGCCCGGCGGTGCCTGCAGATGCTTCGGGGGAAGCCCGTTATGACATGGTGTTCCTCGGCAATCTGCATACGCCGAATAATGTCGAGGGCTTGCGCTGGTTTGCCGACCAGGTATGGCCGCGCCTGCGTGAGCTTCGTCCGGAGGCGACGGCCCTTATCGCGGGCTCCGCGCCAAGCGAGGAGGTGCTGGCACTTGTGGCGCGTTCGGCCGGGATCGAATTGCTGGCCAATCCGCCGGACGTATGGGCGGTCTATCGGTCGGCCCGCGTATTGGTGAATCCGGTACGCAGCGGCAGCGGGCTCAACGTGAAGTCGGCCGAAATGCTGCAGATCGATGTTCCCATCGTCAGCACGACTATTGGCGTAAGCGGCATGCCCGAGGAGATCCGCAGCCAGTTTCTGGTGTCGGACGACCCGGCGGCGTTCGCCAGCGCGGTCGTGACGGCACTTGCGCAGGGGGGCAGGGGTGTGAGTGGAGCGGCGCGCAAGCAAGCCAGGGACGCTTTTTCGCCCAGCGCGATCGGTGCGGTGATCGAGGCGATCGGCGCATCCGTAGCCGGACAGCCGGGACGGGCGGCGTGAACAATTTGACCGCGCCCGCCGGGATCGTCCTGGTGCTTCACCATGACGCCGATCTCTACGGCTCCGACCAGTCGCTGTTGCGCACCGTGCGCGCGATGAAAGCCGGCGGCCTCACACCGGTCGTGGTGCTGCCGCATGATGGCCCGTTGGTAGCCTTGATCCGGGCGGAAGGCGTGGAGTTGAACATCGGCCCGGTCGGCAAGGTGACACGCCAGTTGATGCGTCCGGCCGGCCTTCTCAGGCTGGCGCGCGATCTGTGGACATGTGTCCGCTTCCTGTCGCGGGTCGTGGCGGGCCGCAGGGTATTGCTGGTGTACAGCAATTCGGTGGCGGTGCTCGGTGGCGGCTTGTGGGCAAAATTGCACGCTGTGCCGCGGTTATGGCATGTGCGCGAAATCGTGGTCAGCCCGCGCCTTGCGGTGCGCGGGTTTCCGATGATGCTCGCGTTCATGGGGGGCTGGTGCGTGTGCAATTCGCACGCCACACGCAGCTGGATCACTACCGAAGCGCCGTCGCTGGCTGCGCGCAGTTCGGTCATTTGGAACGGGCTGGAGGCAATCGATCCGCCCGACCCCGAAGCCGTCGCCAAGTTGCGTGCGGCCCACATGATCGAAGCCGACCACGTGGTCGTTGCGTTGGTCGGCCGCATCAACCGCTGGAAAGGACAGGCGGTCTTGATCGAGGCGGCAGCGCTGCTCAGGCAGCAGCAACGCGCGACACTGCGCTTTTTCATCGTCGGGGATGTCGCTGACGGGCAAATTCATTATCGCGAAACAATGTTGGCGCAAATTGGCTCTGCCTGCCTCGAGGGGCATGTTTTCTGGCTGCCTTTCACCCGTGAGGTCGACGTGGTTTGGGCGGCAACCGATATCGCGGTCGTGCCTTCGATCGAGCCCGAGCCCTTCGGACGGGTCGCTATTGAAGCGATGGCGCATGGCGTCGCGGTGGTGGCGAGCGCCCATGGAGGTCTGGCCGAGATCGTGGAGCATGGCAAGACGGGACTGCTGGTGCCGCCTGGTAACGCCCCAGAACTTGCAGACGCGATCGCCCGGCTGGCGGATTCGCCCGCACTGCGCAAGGCTTATGGCAGGGCGGGCATCGCGCGGCAGCAGACCCATTTCAGCCAGGCCGAGCACGATCGCAGCCTCATGGCGCTGATGCGTGGTCTGCTGGCGCCCGGCGGCGCCGGAAACGGTGCGTCGCAATGAGGAACGTTTCTTGCTGGACATGCGGTATGGGGAATCGGTTTTGATACGGACAGTACGCATCTTGGGCACGCACGGGGTGCCGGCCGCCTACGGCGGATTCGAGACCGCTGCCGAAAACATAGCACTGTTTCTGGTTCGCCATGGCTGGCGTGTCATCGTGTACTGCCAGGCCAAGGGCACCGGCGCGATCGTTGAAGACCGCTGGAACGGCATCGAACGGGTAACCATTCCGGTCACGCTCGAAGGTTGGAAAGGCACTTCCCGCTTCGATTGGCTTTCGATTCGGCACGCGTGCCAATTTCGCGACTTGTGCTTGACCTTCGGCTACAACACCGCGCTCTTCAACATTTTCCAGCGCATGAAGGGCGTCCCGAATGTCATCAACATGGATGGCATCGAATGGTCGCGAGCCCGCTGGGGGTTCGCCAAGCAGGCGATTCTTTACATCAACGAGCGCATCGGTTGCTTTGTCGGCAACCATCTCATCGCCGACCATCCGGAGATCGAGAAGTATCTCCTCACCCGTGCCCCGGCCCACAAGATCTCGACCTTGACCTACGGTGCGGACCCGGTGACGCAAGCGCCGACGGCCCCGGTGACCGCACTTGGGCTCGAACCCGGCCGGTACATGACCCTGATCGCACGCCCGATCCCGGAAAACACGATTCTCGAGATGGTGCGCGGCTTTTCCGTTCGGGCGCGTGGCTGCCAGCTCGCAGTGTTCGGAAAGTTCGAACCCGAAACCGACGAATACCATCGGCAGGTGTTGGCGGCGGCCGGCCCCGAGGTGAAGTTCATCGGGCCCCTGTACGAAAAGGGCGCGGTGCAGGCAGTGCGCTTCCACAGCCTGGCCTATGTCCACGGCCACACCGTCGGCGGCACCAATCCTTCGCTGGTGGAGGCGATGGCGGCGGCCAATGCAGTGATCGCGCACGACAATCCGTACAACCGCTGGGTGGCGCGCGACGCGGCGCTCTACTTCGCCGACGAGGGTTCGTTTTCCAACTGTGTGGGCGCGCTCCTGTCGAAGCCCGACCAGTTGGCCGCCTTGCGGACGGCGAGCCGGCGCCGCTTTGAAGAGGAATTCACCTGGGATCACGTGGCTGGCCAGTATGAAAAGCTTTTGTTGCGATTTCTCCCGGCTGGCGGCGCCGCGGCGCCGGGCGCGAGTTCGTTCAACACCTGAGAATCGGACATCCAGTGCAGATGCCAACGGGGGCGGACGACGTGGTGCTCGGGAAAATGGAAGGCATTTCCGCGACAACGGCGGGCTTGTTCTGCTTCGGTTGGGCGATCGGCTCGTCGTCGCCGATCGCGCGCGTGGAGATTGCCGATTCAAACGGGCGCGCGATCCCTGGGATCAATGAAATCGCCTATGGCGGTCGCCGCGACGACATTGGCCAGCTGCATGCCGATGTGCCGGCCGCAGCACGATCCGGCCTGTATTTCTTTGGCGATCGGTCGGTCGCAAGTACGTTGGCGGGCATGGTGCTGGTATTCCATCTCGACTCGGGAGCGGTGTTACGGCGGACGTGGCAGAGTTTCAAAGGCGAGCCTGCTGCAGGGGTACCTCGCGATCTGAATTCGCGTCGCTGGACGCTCGGGCATGCATGGGCGAGTGCGTGGCGGCTTCTCAGGCAGCGCAAGTACCGCGCGGTCGCGGTCGCCGTGGCAGCGAAATTCAGCCGCCTGCCCAAGGCTGAGCGCGATCCGCTCGCGAGAGTGGCGTCGGCTCTCGCGGCGGCGGGCGACGGTCCCTGCACGCTGATGCTAGACCATGACTTGGGCGGGGGCGCAAACGCCTATCGCGAACGCCGGATCGCCGAGCAGGTCCGCCATGGCGGCAAGGTAGTCATGATGTCCTATCACGTGCTCACGGCGCGGCACTTCGTCGAAGTCGTGACCAGCGGCCTGTGTCGGCGCTGGGCGCTGGAAGACCTGAATTGCATCGCGCATTTGTGCCGACGGGGGATATTCGCGAGTATCCACTACAACACCGCGGTGTCGCTGCCGGAACCGGTCGGGATCGCCCGGTTGCTTGTCACCCTGCGGGGCATGGCCGGTGTTTCACTGTCTGTCGCGATGCATGACTATTTCCTGCTGTGCCCGTCACACTACCTGCTCGATTTCAGCGGCACGTACTGCGGCGTTCCGGCGCTGACGCGGTGTGCTGATTGCCTGGCCAGGCACACCGACTCCTATGTGGCCCGGCACGCGAGCCGCGATATCGTTGAATGGCGGCGCGCTTGGGGAGCGGTCCTCGCTGTTGCCGATGACATCACCTGCTTTTCCGACGCGTCCTGCCGGCTCGTCATCAAGGCCTATCCGGACATCGATGCCGGCCGCATCGTAGTGCGTCCCCATGTGGCCGACTATGCTCGGCACCACACGCTCAAGCTGCCCTCCGGGCCGTTGTGCATCGGCGTGGTGGGCAAGATTGGCCATGCGAAGGGCGCGGACGTCGTCAAGCACCTCGCGGACAAGATCAGGGCGCGTGGTCTGGACGTGAGCATCGTCGTGATCGGAACCATGGGCGTGGCCGCGGACCGGAAAGTCGTGCGCGAGACCGGGCCCTACAGCCAAGGCCGGCTTGCCGACATCATCGAAGGGTCGAGTGCGAATCTTTTCCTGTTTCATTCGATCTGGCCGGAAACGTTTTCATACGTCTGCGAGGAACTCATGCAGTTCGGCGTGCCATTGGCCTGCTTCGACCTCGGCGCGCCGGCAGAGCGCGTGGCTGCCTACCATTCCGGGCTAGTGATCGGGGACGCGGACAGGGAATCAAACTTGCTTGATACGTTGATCGCTTTCCACGAGCGCATGGAGACTGCGCGGCAGGCGGGTGGTACGGGCAGCGGTGGGTGAGCCTTTCGAATCAATTTCATTTCTGGGATAGCGCAAATGCTCAAGGTCGCGGTGGTTGGATTGGGGAAGATGGGGTTGTCGCATCATGCGATGATCAACGCGCATCCGCGTGTCGAGGTGGTGGCGATCTGCGATTCGGCCGGTTACTTGCTCGACATCCTCAGCAAGTACACCGGGGTGCGCACGTACACGGATTTCGACGCCATGCTGCGCGAGGTCGAACTCGACGCGATGATCGTCGCCACCCCGTCGAGCATGCATGCGCGCATGGTCAAGGCCGCACTCGACAAGGGAATACACGTCTTTTGCGAGAAGCCGTTTTGCCTCACCTCCCGGGATGGAGAGGAACTTACGAAACTGGCGGCGCAGAAGAAGCTGGTGAGCCAGGTCGGATATCACAATCGGTTCGTCGGTGCCTTCCAGGAAGTAAAGCGGCTCCTTGACTATGGCGCGATCGGCCAGGTGACGCACGCACTGGCCGAGGCCTATGGGCCGGTGGTGCTCAAACCCAAGGGCTCCACCTGGCGCACCCAGCGTTCCGAAGGCGGCGGTTGCCTTTACGACTATGCGGCCCACCCCCTGAACCTGATCAACTGGTATTTGGGAGCGCCGGTCGGCGTCGGCGGCGCCGTTCTCAACAAAATCTTTTCCCGCGATACCGATGACGAGGTATTCGGGTCGCTCTTCTACACCGACGGCGTGAGTGCACAGCTCTCGGTCAGTTGGAGCGACGAGTCGTACCGGAAAATGACCACGAAGATCACCCTCTGGGGAACGCAAGGCCGCATCTATGCCGATCGCCAGGAGTGCCAGGCGTATCTGCGTGACACGGCAGCGCCTCCGGCGGGCTACAAGCAAGGCTGGAACGTGCGCTACACCACCGAGCTGACCGAACCCGTGTGGTTCTACGTGCGCGGCGAGGAGTATTCGGCGCAGCTCGATTACTTCGTCCGCGCGATCGAGGAAGGCCGCGCGGGCGACAACGTGAATTCCTTCGCCTCCGCGCTGCTGACCGACCAGGTCATCGAGATGCTGATCGACGATGCCGCCAGTGGTCCGTCGCGTATGGCCGGCGACTCGTCGGCTGTGCCGGCGAAGGCGAAACGCGGATTCTTCTCGCTTGGGCGCTGAACTCGTGCGGGTCTTCCGCCAGTCTTGGATTGGATACTGAAACAATGGACAAACTGCTTTTTGGTGACAACCAGTTCTTCGGCGTCAACCACATGTCGGAGGAGAAGGCGCGCGCTCAGTTGATGCGCTTTCAGGAGATCGGCGCGGTCATCGACGTGCTCGATCAGGCCTACGATGAGGGGATCAAGACGTTCATGTGCACCACGCACGATCGCATCGGCCAGGTTTGCGATCATATGCGCGCAAATCCGGAGCGCTACAAGGACTACGTGTTCTATCCGGGCATGCCGTACGCGCACAAGTACGCCAACGCCGTCACCGAGGATGGCATGCTGGGGGCGCTCAAGCGCTTCCTGCCCGACGAAGGGCTGATGAACGCGATGGTGCGGGGCGGACTTTCGCTGGCGAAAAAAGACATCGAAGGCATCACCACCTTGCTCGTCGACGCCGAAATGAAGATGTTCGGGGGCCTGAATACGCCGGTCATCTTCCTCATGAATGTGGTGGTGGATCTTCTGCTCGGACTGAAGTTCTACGACGCTTTCAGGATTTTCTCCGACCACGTCAGAAAGCGCTACGGCGCGGATCCCGGCTTCTTCAGCATGAACATGCCGTTGCTGCTCAAGGTGCTCGCGGATCAGGGTATCGAAAATCCGATCGTATGCTCGAACATCAACAAGATCGGCTTTCGCATGTGCGGAGGCATCCAGGCATACGAGCGCGCCTTGAGCGAGCACAAGTGCCGCGCGATCGCCATGTCGGTGTTCGCGTCGGGCGCGATCCCGCCGCGCGAAGCGATCGAGTGGGTTTGCCAACTGCCGAACATCAGTTCTATCGTGTTCGGCGCATCCAGCCGCGCGAACATCCGCAACACCCGCGATTTGGTGGAGCGGGCATGGCGCCCGGTCCCGTCCCAACCGTGAAGGCGCGCGGCTCTTCTGCCAGCGGTCAAAAGGGGGCTGAGCTGGGCAGGACCTGTAGCAGGCGGATCCCATGTGCGCATGATTCGCTGATCATCCGATCGTCAACCACCCGAAGGGGAACATCATGAGTGACCTCGCGCTCTCAATCGGCGCCGCGCTGGAGATCAAGGCGCTGGCGGCTACGTCGCTCGCCAAACTTGCGCCAGCATCGGCAGGTCATGCCTTCGCCCGGCGCGGTGTCGCCCGGCCGATCGACTACATGCGCTATGCCGAGTTCGAGGCGATGCTGCGGGATCTCGACATGTACCCGGAATTGTCATTACTGGACGTGAGCAGCCCGCAATGGTTCACGATCCTGCTGGCGCACAGGTTTCCGCGCTGCACGTTTCACTACACCAACATCATCGATAGCGAACTCGATCCGTTCCGTGAGATTGGCCGCGCGTTGAGTCTGGAAAATCTGGTTTACGAGAAGGCGGACGTGCGCAAGCTTGCCTATGGCGATGCATCGTTCGACCGTGTGATTTCGATATCCGTCCTTGAGCACGTCTATCCTGAGGTTGGCGGCGACGTTGCGGCTATGCAGGAAATCCGCCGCGTGCTCAAGCCCGGCGGACGCCTGGTGCTCACGGTGCCATTCAAGTCTGTGCGCAACATAGTCTTCAAGGACGACGAGGTCTACGAGCGCAGGGAGCGGACACGGAATTTCTTCGCGCGCGAGTATGACGCCGCGATGTTCCAGGAACTCGTCGTGACCAGCGGCATGACGCCGTCGGAGGCCTGGTTGATTTGCGAACGTTCGGGAATGTTCGCGCTCGACTACTACGAGTGGGGACCCGGCAAGGACAATCCGGCCGGGAAGGTTGCGAACAGGATCAGGCGCCTTGCGGAGCGCGCAATGGGCAGATCGTTCGACCAAACGCTGGCAGCGCGCTACCTGGATGTTTCACGCGCTCAAACGGGCCGACTGGTCAATATCGCGGTGGCGCTTTCAAGGCAACCCTGAGTCCCGCAGGCCGGCAAATTTCAAGCGACCGCGCTCACTCTTTAATCTGACGCCATTCACGTGCGTCGTCGAGGAGCCGCAGACCGCGACCCGCAGCGAGCGCTGCCAGTATCGCGACCAAAGCCAGCGCCAGAACGTTCGACATCAGGTTGATCAAGAGCGCTGTGCTGTTGGTGAACGGATTGCCCAGCAGAAAGGCGTTGGCGAGCATCAGAGCGGCGACAAGGCCGCACAGACGCAAGCCCGACCTGACCCCGTAGCCGAGGCTGGTGAGGATGATCGGGAGGGCGTAGAGGATCCAGGGGTTGATGTCACGTCCGGCGGCAAAGTCGAGCGCGTCGATGACTCCGATGAGCGCGAGTTGATAGATCAGGGGAAGTGCATCCGGCTTGGTGTGCATGGCGTTGCGCCCGTCTTTAGAGTCGATCAGTCTGATCCGAAATGATTTTCGCGTTTTTCCATTCAGCGCTACGTGCCGAAAAACCTCTCCGAACCTGGATTTTCCGGCCCATTTCACAAGAGCAGTCCCTCGCCAACCAAACACGTGCGCATTCTTGGACAGCAAAGCGCGGTGGAGCACACACTTGAAATCTGATCCTTCATCACAAAGTAACAAAGTAGCTATCAAATCGGTACCAAGCTTGTCTTGGCTGTTTCGGACAGCAGGGGACATGGGCATAGTGCCATCAAACTTGCCGTTTGAATGCGGGGAATAAGCCTGATCATGTGACGTGGTTCATATTTGCCTGACATTTGCCGGATCGGAGCGTGTCAAGGTTCGCTGGAGGCGAAGATAATAAGTAGCATGCGATGGCACCATACGCCTTTCCACGCAACCCGACACCGGGCGATGTCCGGCGGACTGCGATGAGGGTGTTGGTCGAATTCGCAAGTGGAAGACTACGGGCGGATGGAAAGTCAGGGCACTCCGGACCAAGCGCGGCAATGCCATCCGGCAAGGTAGCCGCAGCCGCAATTCGAGACGTCGCGGCAGAAATGCTTTTTGTGCATGAAATCCTCGACGGTCGCAATCTTGCTTGGTCTGGAATCACTGGGAGACTATTTTGGTGGCGGCACGTTTTTTCGATTCGCACTGTTTGTACCGATTGATGCAGATTCTCGCTTTCGTCGCGGCAGGTGTTTTCTCGACATCCGTGTGGGCCGCGACCTATTACGTCGATCTGGCCAACGGCAATGACGCTTGGGGCGGACGAGCGAACGCCCCGGTAGGTTCACCTGCTGTGGACGGCCCCTGGCAAAGCATCAACCGGGTCAACAACGCGACGCTCCAGCCGGGCGACTCGGTCCGGTTGATGTGCGGCGGGGTGTGGCGCGAGACGCTACGTCCGCGTTCGAGCGGCGCTGCGGGAAATCCGGTCCTGTTCGGATCATTCCCCGCAGGATGTGCGAACAAGCCGACAATCGATGGCGCGGTCGTGATTCCGGACGCTTCCTGGTCGAATGCCGTTGGGAGCATTTACAAGGCGCGGATTCCGATCGACGTGCTTGCTGACCGCACCTTAAGCGCAGGCCCGACCGGGTGGTATGTGTGGTCTGCCGGTGCCGACGCCCGCATGGCGTCGAGCGTCGATTGCGCTACGAACAGCGCGCCTTGCCTGATGGTGACCAGCGGTGCAACCGGCCAATCCATTCTCTATAGCTATCGCTTTCCGATCCGTGCATCCGGGTCGTACGTTTTCCGCTTTAGCACGAAGGCGGCGGCGGGCGTGCGCTATCGAGCGTTGATCCGACGCGGAAGCGAGCCATGGGACATGGTTGGTGCGAGCCAGTTGCTGATCGGGAATGGTGCGTGGAACTCCTTCAGTGTGCCGTTCACTGCAAACACCAGCCTCAATATCGCTCGCGTCGACTTCGAGATTCCAGGCGGCAATGTCCCGATTCTTATCGATTCTATCCGTGTGGATTTCACGCCGGCCAACGTGCTCGCGCTGCTGGTTGACGGAAAGGCGATTTCCGAGGCGCATCATCCGAATGCCGGATATGACGCGACCAAACCCGATTCGATCTATTTCAGGGCGGGGGCCGACTCCACGGCGAACGCCGGTTCCGGAAGCACTGCTGTGGTGTCCGGCGCGGATTTCAACTCAGTATCACGTGGCGCGATCCTGCCCGGCCAGACCATTCGCATTCGCTCGCGACCATGGATACTCGATCGTCGCAGAGTGACCACCTTCGATGGAACGAGCATCGTCCTGGATGCGCCGACGAGTTATCCGGTGATAGCTGGTTCGGGATATTTCATGACCGGCGCCCTTTGGATGCTCGACGAACCCGGGGAGTGGTTCTTCGAATCCGACGGCACGATGTCAGTATGGATGCCGGACAGCGGCGCGCCGGGTACGAGGGTGTCAATCGCCACCTTGTCCGCCGGTATCGACCTCACCGGGCTTTCTTATGTCGTGGTGGAAGACTTGCAGGTGCGAGGCGTGGGTATCGGTATCCGTATGGGAGGAAGCCGGGGCGTTGTCCTGCGCAGGTCGACGGTTGGCGATACCAGCGACGCTGGGGTGGACATATCAACGGCTTCCGATGGCGTGCTTGACGGCAATCGTTTCCAGGACACCGGCGCGGACGCAATCGCGCGGGATATCAAGACCGTCCTTCCACAGCGCATGGTTATCACGAATAACGATGTGAAGGGCAGCGGCGTGCGTCGCCTCGCTTCGGGGGACTGGAGCCTGCCGGCGCCCTCAAACGGCGCAATACAAGGCGGCGCTTCCGCGATCGTGAGTGGAAACTCGATTCTGCGCGGGGCTTTCCACGGGATCGTGGTCACAGCGAACAGCCAGATCACTGGTAACGTGGTCCAAGAGACCTGCATTTTGCTCGATGACTGCGGCGGAATCTACACGTACGGAGCCGGCATCAACAGCAGCATTATGAACAACGTGGTTCTGAACCTGACGTCCTCAAATGCCGGCAATCCGCAAAGCAGTACGCTTACGGCGGGAATCTATCTGGACGAGCAAACATCCGGCGTGACGGTGCGCGAAAACACAGTGGCATTCGCCGACTATGGTATTGAGCTTCACGACGCTTCGAGCAACCTGATCGAGAACAACACCCTCTATGGAAACCGCATTTACCAGTTATGGCTTACAGAAAATAAAAAGATTACGCGTGCCGGCGGCGACGTATTCTCGAACAGCATGCGGAACAACCGCTTTTTTCCTGTGAATGCGAATCCGGGCGTATTCTTGAATACGAGCTTCGCCTCCGTCGCAGGGTTCGGGTCTTTTGACGGCAATACGCATTCCGCGCTCAAGAGCCCATATGTGGCACGCGAGAGGACCGCGACGACCGATTTGCTGTTCACTCTTCCCTTATGGCGTGCTACGACGGCAGGTGGCGTGTCGCGCAATCTGGAAGTAAATGGTCGTCAGGTTGTACAGGCTGGCTATACCTCGTACGAGGGCGCCGGTTCGAATATCGTAACCAACGGAGACTTGTCGAGTGGATTAGTAGGCTGGCAATCCTGGAATCAGCTGAATCCCCAGGCGCAGATGTTGGCTGAATTCAATAGCCTCGGCCGTTGGCTCAAATTCACCGCTGGTGGTTCTTCAAGTCTCCTGTTTCCCGGGAATTTCAGCGTCGTTGCCGGCCAGTGGTACCGGATCACGTTCGACATGAAGACCGGCAACGAC
>CAYYFR010000108.1:0-18695 GCA_964470865.1 uncultured Burkholderiales bacterium
TCATCGAGCGGGTGCTGGGCGGGCATTGCTTGCGAGCGGGAAGGGATGCGAGTCTCAAGTGTATGCGACCGGCCGTGCCGCGCCGGGGAGCGGGGTGCAGTACGGCGCTGCGGCGCCGATATGTCGCGGTCGGGTGGCATGCGAGAATCCGCCTACCGGGACCGTACCCGTACCAGGTGCCGCCGGCCTCGCCAGTCTTTGGGAGTTGGAGCATGTCGAATTCGTTTCGATACGGATGGAATGCCGCGCTTGCAGGTGCGCCTGTCGTGGCCTGCCTGGATGCCGGAGCACAGTTGGGCGACCAGTCGCGGCGTGACAAGGCCATCGAACAGGATCGCATGCGCATCGAGCGCGAGGCGAAGCTGCGCCTGGAAGACGGCAAGCGCAAGCTGCGTGAACTGGCGCGCGAGAACGATCGCCGTTGATGACCATGCTGCGGCGCCACATGTTAATGCGCACAGGCTTGGCTGCGGCACTGGCATGTTCGTGCGCGCTGGCGCCGGTGTTGGCACAAGGGGTGTACCGGCATGTCGACGAACGCGGCCGCGTTACCTTCAGTGACGTGCCGCCGGACAAGACAGCCCGGCGGCTCAAACAGGCAGCGCCCAACGTGGGTTCGAAGGATGCCGTGAACCAGCTTGATATGGCCAAACGTGAACGCCAGCAACAGGAGGCGGAGGAGCGCAGCGCCGCCCAGCGGCGTGCCGCCGCCGCGCAGCCACCACCACCGCCGCCGCCACTCATCATTCCCGGGCGGCGCGGTGGTTACGATTCGACCCAGCCGCCGGCGCAGGCGGCAAGCGACTCCAGCCGCCGCTACTGATGGCGCCGCGGGGCTGCCCCCGGTACACTAGCCGGATAGCTGCGGCGCTCGGGCGCTTTGGCAAAAACGAGTAGCTTCTTGGAGAAGAAATCATGCGTGCATTCGTGCGTGCCGTTGTGGCTATGCCACTCTTTGCAATTGCCGCCGTTTGTCTTGCGCCTTGCGCGTTGGCACAGACCTATCCGACCCGGCCGGTGAAAATAATCGCCGGCTTCCCGCCCGGTGGCGGCACCGACATTACCGCGCGCATTCTTGTGGTGAAGTTGTCGGAATACTGGGGCCAGCAGGTGATCGTCGAGAACCGCGCCGGGGCCAGCGGCACCATCGCCGCCGACCTGGTGGCCAAGTCGGCCGCGGACGGCTACACGCTGCTGATGGGCCTGCCCAATTCGAACGTGGTGGCGCAGCAGGCCTTCCCCAAACTGCCCTACGACCAACAGAAGGACTTCGTGCCGGTGGTGCCGGTGTCGCAGGTGGCCCTGGTGTTGACCCTTAACAACGGCGTGCCGATCAACGACGTGAAGGCGCTGATCGCACAGAGCAAGATCAAGCAGTTGCGCTATGCGTCCTCGGGCAATGGCAGCGTGCAGCACATGTCGACCGAGACCTTCAAGTTCCTGACCGGCGCCGACCTGCTGCATATTCCCTACAAGGGCAGCGGCCAGGCGGTCATCGACTTGATCGCCGGCCAGGTCGACATGAATCTCGACACCATGCCCACTGTGCTGCAGCACATCAAGGGCGGGCGCCTGAAAGCCATCGCGGTGGGCACGCCCAAGCGCACCGTGCAATTGCCGGAGGTGCCGACGATTGCGGAATCCGGCGTGCCGGGGTTCGTGGCGACCAACTGGTACGGGTTGTTCGCACCGGCTGCCACACCACGCGAGGTGATCGCGAAGATCAACGCCGATACCAATCGCGCCATTACCGCGCCCGACATCCGCGACAAGATCATCAATTCCGGCGGCGAGCCCACCGGCGGCGGCAGCGAGGATTTCGCCGCGTTCGTGCGCACGGAAATCGCCAGGGCCGCCAAGACCATCAAGGATGCAGGCATCAAGTTCGATTAAAGTCGCGCGCTCCGCGGCCACTACCATGACATTTACCCACAAGGAACTGCATTGATGAGCAACACCCTGTTACCGACCACCGTAGTCGGCAGCTATCCGCAACCCGACTGGCTGATCGATCGCGCCATGCTGTCCAAGGTGGTGCCGCGCGTGAACATGCACGAAATGTGGCGCATTCCGGCCGAGCGCCTGGGCGAGGCGCAGGATGACGCCACTATCCTGGCGATTCGCGACATGGAGCGGGCCGGCATCGATATCATCACCGATGGCGAGATGCGGCGCGAGAGCTATTCGAACTATTTCGTGGCCGCGCTCGAAGGCGTGGATGCCGACAATCCGGCGGTGATCGTCAACCAGGCCGGGCGTGAAACCCGGGTGCCGCGCGTCACCGGGCCGATCCGCCGGCGCCAGGCGGTCGAGTTGCGCGACCTGCAGTTCCTGCGCGCCAACACCGAGCGCAAGATCAAGATCACGCTGCCGGGCCCGTTTACCATGGCGCAGCAGGCGCATGACGAACACTACGGCGACCTCGAGGCGATGGCCATGGGGTTCGCCGAAGCGGTGAATGCCGAGGTGCGCGAACTGGCCGCCGCCGGCGCGGACGTGATCCAGCTCGATGAGCCGTGGTTGCGCAACGATCCGGAAAATGCCAGGCGTTTCGCCGTCAAGGCGATCAATCGTGCGCTCGAAGGCGTCAACGTATCGACCGTGGTGCACCTGTGTTTCGGCTACGCTGCGGTGGTGCCGGGGCAGAAGCCCAGCGGCTACTCGTTTCTAACGCAATTGGCCGACAGCGTGGCCGAGCAGATTTCGATCGAGTGCGCACAGCCGGCGCTCGACCTGGGCATGCTCAAGGACCTGTCGAACAAGAAGATCCTGCTGGGCGTGATCGACCTCGGTAGCCCGGCGATCGAAAGCCCGGAGGACGTGGCATCGCGCATTCGCAACGGCTTGAAGCACGTGAGCGCCGAGCGCCTGATTGCGGCGCCGGATTGCGGCATGAAGTATCTGTCGCGGGCTACCGCGTTCGGAAAACTCAAGGCCTTGGCCGACGGCGCGGCGATAGTGCGCAAGGAGCTGGGGTAGCCGCGCACCGTCGGCGGGCCAGTCGGCGGGCCGCTTGTCCCCGCCGCGGATTTGGCGCACGATTGGCGCTGACTTGCGCAATTCGATGCGCGGGCGCTGAAGCACCGGGGAAGCAGTGTCAAGCCGGCCTGCGGCGCGAGCGGATCAGGCTGCCGAACATGTCGCGGGCAATGATCTGCTTCATCACTTCCATCGCGCCGCCGGCGATCTTGACAATGCGCGCGTCGGCATAGGCGCGGCACACCGGGTATTCCCACATGTAGCCCCAGCCGCCGTGTAGTTGCAGACATTCGTCGACCACCCGGCAATGCAGATCCGACAACAGGAGTTTGGCCGCGGCGGCGTCGACCGGATCGAGCGCATCGACCAATTGCAGATCGATGCAGCGATCGACGAACACGCGGGCGGCGACAATCGCCGCCTTCAGCTCGGCCAGCTTCCCGGCTTGCGCGGCTCGGCAAGGCCGCCCGTGTCATGTACATTGTCCCTGCGGCTTGCGACCCGGTTGCGGGCGCCTGGCCCGTACTGACTCAACCCCGGCGCTTGTCGATCGTTGGCAAAAACATGACAGTCTCGTGAGAGAGATGTTTTTGTCATGAATAATGCAGTTCTCAATAACCCACGATGCCGCTGAACTCCCGCCAAGCCATGCTCACCGCGCTGATCGCAGCGACGGTGCTGAACCTGCCGTTCGGCACCGTCTATGCGTTCAGCGTGTTCCTGAAGCCGATGGAGGCATTGCTTGCCATCAGCCGCGCCGAGATGACGCTGGTGTTCGCGCTGGCCACCATCAGCCTGACCGCAGGCATGAACCTGGCGCCGCGGCTGTATCGTTCGCTGTCACCGGCATTGCTGGTGCTGGGGTGCGGCGTGGGCAGTGCGGCCGGCCTCCTCCTGACTTCGCGTGCCAGCGGTTTTGCCGAGCTTGCGCTCGGCTATGGCGTGCTGTTCGGCATTGGCGGGGGCATCTGCTTCATCGTCATGCAACAGGCCGTCAACCAGGCGTCACCGAGCACCAGTGGACTGGTCAACGGCTACCTGGTGAGCCTGTATCCGCTGGGAGCGATGATCGGCGCACCGGTGTTCGGCTGGGCCATCCAGGCCCACGGCCTGCGGGTCACCATGGCCGGCCTGGCGGCCACCGTGCTTGTGACTGCCGTGATCGCCGCGTCGATGCTGCGTGGTGCCGGTATCCGCATGCACGATCCGGTTGCACCGCCGGCAAGTGCCGACGCCTTCGAGCGCGGCGTGTTCTGGTGCCTGTTCACGGTGTTTTTCCTGGCCGCCGCGGCCGGCCTGACGGTATTGAGCCAGGCTGCGGGGATCGTGCAGGCCTATGGCGGAAAGACCGCGCTGGCCCTGGGCGCGACTACGCTCATCACCGGTGCGATCGCGGCCATGCGCGTCGGCGGCGGTGCCCTGGTGGACCGCTACGCCGCCCCGCGAGTGGCCTGCGCGGCGCACCTGTGGTCGCTGACCGGGGCGCTGATTCTCACGCTCTGGCCGGGGCCGCTGGTGTCGGTGCTGGGCCTGGCGATGATCGGCATGGGCTACGGCGTGATCTCCGGCCTGACCGCCGGGGTGATTCCGCGCTACTGGCACCGCAACCTGTTCGGCCATATTGCCAGCCGCATGTATATCGCCTGGTGCATCGCGGCGATCAGCCTGCCGGTACTGGCGGGCTGGCTATACGACCGCACGCAAGGTTATGTCGCGGTGGTGATGATCGCGGCGGTCATCAATGTGCTGGGTGCGCTTTTTGCGCTGCGCCTGCCGATGCCGGTGCGCGGCCCTGCGGCGTCGACGCCCTGAACCGCGCATGGCGGGCGATTGCGGTGGCGGCGCCATCCCGGCACCTGCGTCCGCAGCATTGGCGTTAAGCTTGCGGATGCGGTTCGATCCACAACAAATTGGGAGTCATCATGAGCAATTCGCGAATTGAAGTGCAGCCGACTTCGGGCGCGGTGGGCGCAGAGATTGTCGGCGTCGACTTGTCGCTGCCGTTGACAGACAGCGAACTGGCCGTGATGCGCGCGGCGTTCGACGAACATGGCGTGATTTTCCTGCGCAACCAGAACATCACGCCCGAGCAGCACATCGCGTTCGCCAGTCGCATCGGGGTGATCAACATCAACCGCTTCTTCAAGGCGGTGCCGGGCTATCCGCAAATCGCCGAGGTGCGCAAGGAGCCGGAACAGAAGACCAACATCGGCGGCGCCTGGCATACAGACCACAGCTACGACTTGGTGCCTGCGCTGGGCTCCATCCTGCTGGCGCGCGAAGTGCCGCCCAAGGGCGGCGACACCATGTTCGCCAGCATGGGCCTGGCGTTCGATGCCTTGTCGGACGGCCTCAAGCGCACGCTTGAAGGCATGCGCGCGGTGCATTCCAGCCGCCATGTGTTCGGCGCCGAAGCCGCATATCGCAAGAACGCCGGTGATCGCTTGGGCAATGCCGAGGCAGCCACCCAGGATGCGGTGCACCCGGTGGTGATCCGCCATCCCGAGACCGGCCAGAAGCTGCTGTATGTCAATCCCGGCTTTACCATCCATTTCGAAGGCTGGACCGCAGCCGAGAGCGAGCCTTTGCTCGGCTACCTGTACCAGCACGCGTCCAGGCCGGAATTCCATACGCGCTTTTCGTGGCATGCAGGCTCGATCGCCTTCTGGGACAACCGCGCGACCTGGCATCTGGCGATCAATGATTATCACGGCGAGCGCCGCCTGATGCACCGCATCACACTTGAAGGCGTGCCGATCCATTGACCCCACGCAGGCGGACGGAGAGCCATGATGGCCGAAGCGAAACGAGCGCGACCGCAGCCCACCCCGGAGACCCGGCATTTCTGGGAGGGAGCGAAGCATGGCGAACTGCGCCTGCAGCGCTGCGATGCCTGCCGGCACGCCTATTTTCCGCCGCGCCCGTTCTGCCCTGCGTGCGCCTCGCGTGAAGTCTCCGTGTTCCGCGCCAGCGGCCGCGCCACTCTCTACAGCTATGTCATCAGCCATCGCCCGGCGCCGGGTTTCGTGCCGCCGTACTCGATTGCCGTGGTCGAGTTGGAGGAGGGGCCGCGCATGATGACCAACGTGGTGGGTTGCGCGCAAACGCCCGCGGCGCTGGTGCTCGACATGCCGCTTGAAGTCCGCTTCGAAGCGCTCGACGACGAAATCTCGTTGCCGCTGTTCGCACCCGCCGCAGGGGCGCCATGAAGCCCGGCTCGATTGCCATCGTCGGTGCGGCCGAGTCCACCGAACTCGGTGTGCTGCCGAACATTTCGGAAATCCAGCTGCATGCCGATGCCGCGCTCAACGCCATGCGCGATTGCGGGCTGAAGCCGTCGCACATCGATGGCGTGGCCACGGCAGCGACCCAGCCGCAGGCGATCGCCCATTACCTGGGCATCACGCCGACCTGGGTCGACGGTACTTCGGTGGGCGGCTGCTCGTTCATGCTGCATGTGCGCCATGCGGCGGCGGCGATCGAATCCGGCCTGTGCAAAACGGTCCTCATCACCCATGGTGAAAGCGGGCGCTCCGGCATCGGTTTGACGCGGGCGCCGGTGCTGCCGGCCAGCCTCGCCGGTCAGTTCGAACTGCCGTACGGCACCTTCGGTCCGCCCACCATGTTCACCATCCCCGTGTTGCGCTACATGAAGACCTATGGGCTCACCGAGGAGCATCTGGCGAACGTGGCGGTGATCCAGCGCGAATGGGCGGCGATGAATCCGCGCGCGATGGCGCAAGCGCCGATCACCGTGGCCGACGTGCTGGCCTCGAAAATGATCGCCTGGCCGTTTCGCCTGTTGATGTGCTGCCTGGTCACCGATGGTGGCGGCGCATTGATCCTGACTTCCGCCGAACGTGCGCGCGACATGCCACAGCGCCCGGTTTACCTGCTGGGCAGCGGCGAAAGCGTGGAGACGCCCATGATCAGCCAGATGGCCGATTTCACCTCGTCGCGGGCTTTTCGCGTTTCCGCAACGAAAGCCTTCGCCGAGGCCGGCATCGACCATGCCGAGGTGGATCATCTGATGATCTACGACGCCTTCGCCCATCTGCCGATCTACGGCCTGGAGGACCTGGGTTTTGTCGGTCGCGGCGAGGCTGGCGCCTTCATCGCCGAACGCAATACCGCGCCGGGCGGGAAGCTGCCGATGAATACCAACGGCGGCGGTCTTTCCTACATGCACTCAGGCATGTATGGCATGTATGCGCTGCAGGAGAGCGTGCGGCAGATGCGCGGCATCGCGCCGGCACAGGTGCCGGCGTCGAAAATATCGGTCTGTCATGGCGTGGGCGGCATGTTCGCCGCCAGCGGCACCATCATCATGGGCAACCAGCGGCCATGAGAAATGACCGTGCGGGTGCCGCAGGGCGCCATCCATGCCCGCGTCCTGGCGCGGTCTAGAATGAATTAGGGCGCCTGCATTCGCAGCGCGCTGCCGGTTCGACTGGAGACACAAGCATGAATGCGCTTTGCAAAAACATCGCGGTCGCCGCAATGTTGTTGGTGGTGCCTGCCGGCCAGGCACTGGCACAAGCCTTCCCGGGCAAGCCGATCCGCGTGGTCGTGCCCTATGCGCCCGGCGGCGCCACCGACATCATGGGGCGGGTGGTGGCGCAACGCCTGGGCGAGATCCTCGGCCAGCAGGTGCTGGTGGACAATCGTCCGGGGGCCAACACCGGCATCGGCGCCGAGGCGGTGGCCAAGGCGCCGGCCGACGGCTACACCCTGATGTTCACCAACGACGCCACTTTCGTGCTCAACCCGGCGCTGTTCGCCACCCTGCCTTACAACATGGCGCGCGACTTCGTGCCGGTGGCCACCGTGGCCTACCTCAACCTCGCGCTGGTGGTGGCGGCGAACCTGCCGGTCAACAATTTCGCCGAACTGGTGGCCTGGACCAAGGCGAAGTCAGGCAGCATCAGCTACGGTTCGTACGGTGTGGGCAGCCAGGCGCACCTGATGGGCGAGATGTTCAAGAAGCTCTACGCTACCGACATGGTGCATGTGCCCTACAAGGGTTCGGCGCCGGCGGTGGCGGACGTGATCGGCGGCCAGGTGGTGTTTACCTTCCCGGCGATTCCCACCGTGCAGGGCTTCATAAAGTCGGGCCGGGTCAAGGTGTTGGCGATTTCCGGCGACAAGCGTTCGCCCCTGTTGCCCGAGGTGCCGACCTTCACCGAGGTTGGCGCGAAAGACATGGATATCGGCGCCTGGTATGGTTTCTTCGCGCCCGCCGGCACGCCGCGTGAAGTGGTGGCACGTCTGAATGCGGCAGTGGCCGGCATGCTCACCAACCAGGAGTTTGTCGACAAGCAACTGGCGCCGCAAGGCATGCTGCCGATGAATCTATCCACCGATCAGGTCGCGGCCTTGATGAAAAGCGAAAGCGAACGCATGACGCGCATCGTCAGGCTGTCGGGCGCGAAGGTCGAGTAGGGCTGCTGTCAGCCAGATCAACGGCGATGCCGACAAGGCCTGCGATGGTGCCGACCGAGGCGCCGATGCCGATGCCTGCGACGATGCCAAAGGCGGCGACGATGGCGGCAGCGCCGGCTACCAGGCTTCCGACTGCGATGATGGTCTTTTCGATGTTCATGATGGATCCCCTCAGATCCCGGCACCTGGTGTTTCGATCGCGCTGGCCGGACCTGCGGCGATCACCACATGACGCGTTTATAAGCGCTTGTGACCATAGCCGGAAGGTGGAACAGGGTGACGCCGGTGCGTTTACGCACCTGGCTTTGCGCAACGCAGGTAATGTTGTGCGAAAAGTCGCACTTTCGTGGCCCGAACCTCGCTTCGGTGTTTCCCTACGCGGACTTGAGAAGGAGCCTCCCGGAAGGCGACGCCAGCACCGGTGCCGGTTCGGCTGCGCGCACGTACTCGCCGCTGCGCAGGTACCAGGTCCCACCGACGCGCTGCGGCTTGCACAAGGACACATAGCGCGGGCAAGCGGCGGCAAACGGTGCTGATCGAGAGTCGCGGATCGAGGGCATGCCTTGATTATTGACGCGCATGGCGCTTGTCAATGTCAAGAACGGTGAAAACGTCACCATTTGTAAAGCTTTGGGTGATGCCGGGCCCTCAAGTTTTTCGTGCCAGCGGAAGCGTCCGGGCCGGCGCGGGTGCGCACAATATGGCCTTGCACCGCATCTCGCATGAACCACCGACGGCACCCGCCAATGCCGACGGCGCGCATCGACGATACGGGCCGGGGGCCGACGGCCTGTCGCGCCGCCCCGTGTGGCGCGGCGTGTCAACAGCCTGCTTTCAGGACAAGCCCTGGTTCGGGTTGATCAGGTATTTCGAGCCGGTGGCGCGCTTGCCATAGGCCGCTATTTCTTCAAGCTTGAGCGCATCGGTGAGCGATATCACGCCGGTGTAATGGCTGGCGAAGGTAGTCTTCAATTCAGCGGCGACACGCTCGCGCAGTTTCTGTGCGGCGGCGAAACCGATCTTCTGCAGGAAAGGTGTCAACAGCCAGCCGCCCACGCCCCACGACATGCCGAAACCGCGATTGAAGGTGGTGGGGCCGGTGTCGAGGCCGCCGTAAATGTAGACCTGCTTGTGCACCGATGAGCCGTAGCGGCTGTATTCCTTGGCGCTGCGGTTGATCGCGGTTTCCATGCAGCCCAAAATCTGCCCGGCCAGCTTGCCGCCACCGATGGCGTCGAAGGCGATGCAAGCGCCGCTGGCGACCAGCGCGTCGGTCAGGTCGTCGATGAATGCGGGGCTGCTCGAGTCGCAAACGAAGGCGGCGCCGGCGCCGCGCAGCAGTTCGGCCTGGGCGCTGCTGCGCACGATGTTCACCAGCTTGATGCCGTCGGCCAGGCAGATGCGGTTCAACATCCGGCCCAGGTTGGAGGCGGCGGCGGTGTGTACCAAGGCGGTATGCCCTTCGCGCCGCATGGTTTCGGTCATGCAAAGCGAGGTCAGCGGGTTGACGAAACACGATGCGCCTTCAGCCGCCGTGGTGCCCGCCGGCAGCACCAGGCAGGCCTTCGCCTTCGTCGCACGGTACTGCGCATACATGGCGCCGCCCAGAATGGCAACAGTCTTGCCCAGCAGGGCCTGCGCTTCTGCCGATTCACCTGCTGCGACCACCGTGCCGGCGCCTTCATTGCCGACCGCCATCGATTCATCGAGCCGCCCGGCCATCGCTTTCATCAAGGCTGCGGGAATGTCGGCCGTCACCACCGGCTGCGCCGCTGTGCCGCTGGCGCGTGCGCTGCCCATGTCGGCGGCGCCGAACAGAAGGCCCAGGTCGGAAGGATTGATCGGCGTGGCCTCGATGCGGATCAGAACCTCGTCGGGCTTGGGCACGGGAACTGCAACACTGGCAAGGCTCAGTTCAAGCTGGCCGCCGCTCTTGACCAATGAACGCAGTTGCAGTGCGGTGGTGGGGGTTGCTGGTGCCATGGTGCGCGTCTCCTGTGGTGGTAGCGTCAGTATATGAGCTTGCAGCGGGGCGGTCGCTGCTTGCCGGCGATCGAAGGACGCACCAGCCTGGCGCGCGTCGGTGGCGGTTGTTGACGGGCAAACGGGTAACATGGCTGCAACACGCAGGTCGGCGATATCCACCATGAAAGGAAGGAAATGAGCGAGATCGAGCAACGTATCAAGGCGCTGGGCTTCGAATTGCCCGCGCCGTTCAAGTTTCCCAGCGCCAACCGCACCGGGTGCGTGCTGGCAGGCTCGATTCTGTTTGTCTCCGGGCACGGCCGCGACTTGCCGTCGCTGCCCGGGGTCAGGCATGCGGGCAAGGTAGCGGCGCAGGTTTCGGTGGAAGAAGGCTACGCCACCGCGCGTGCGGTGGCGCTCAGCATGTTCGCCTCGATCAAGCAGGAACTGGGCGACCTGGATCGCGTCAAGCGGCTGGTGCGCCTGTTCGGCATGGTCAATGCCTCGCCGGGTTTCGGCCTGATGCCCAACGTGATCGACGGTGCTTCCGACTTCTTCTACGAGGTGTTTGGGCCGGTCAACGGCAAACATGCGCGCACGGCCATCGGCGTGGCGGAATTGCCGCACGGCATCGCCGTGGAGATCAACGGCGAATTCGAGGTTCGTTGATGGCGCATGAGCGAGCGTGCCTGCCAGTGCCGACACCAGACCGAGGCACGAAATGAGTACGACACGGCGCGGCATGACCGCACCCGAGAAAATCATCGCGCGTACCTGCGGCATGGAACGGGTACAGGCAGGCGACATCGTGTTTCCGAACCCGGACATGGTGATGATCCATGACAACATGGTGCCGGGCGTGAAGCGGGTTCTCGACGAGCTGGGCATCGATCGCCTGGCGCAACCCGAAAAAGTCGTGATGGTGACCGACCACGAGGTGCTCTACGGCAGCGCGCGTGCGGCGCAGTACGGTTCGATCGTCCGCGGTGCGGCCAAGCGCTGGAAGGTGGGGCGGTTTTTCGACGTCGGCCGCGGTGGCCACGGGCATGTGTTCCCGATGGAAATGGGCATGCTGCTGCCCGGCATGTTCTATTTCGACAACGATCGCCACTGCACCAACGCCGGCGCGATCGGCGCTGTGGGTTTTCGCATGGGCATGGAAATCGCCCGCGTGCTGGCCACCGGCACCAACTGGATCATGGTGCCCAAAACGCTCAAGCTGACGCTACGCGGCAATCTCGCCGCGGGCGTGTATGCGCGCGATCTCGGTGCCCACATCGGATCGCTGGTGAGCCGGCGGGAACTGCCGTTCGATCTCGACTACCGCATTCTCGAATTCGCCGGCGCGCTCGAACAATTCAATCTGGCAGCGCGCGTGGGGCTGTGCAGCGCGCCGACCGAGCTGGGGGCCTACGGTGTGTTCTTTCCGCCTTCGCAGGAGATCTTGGCGCAAGCCCGCAGTGTCGCGCTGCAGACCTTCGCGCCGGTCTACTCCGACCCTGATGCGGCCTACGAGATGGAGGCCGCGATCGACCTCGCCGCTCTCGAACCCCAGGTGTCGCTGCCCGGCGGGGTGCAGAACGCAGTTCCGGTATCGCAGGTGGCCGGCAATCCGGTCGACCATGCCTTCATCGGATCGTGCGCATCGGGCATGTATGAAGACATCGCCACCGCCGTGCAATACATGGCGGGGCGCCGCATCGCCGAACGCGTGCGCCTGTTCGTGGTGCCGGGATCGGAGGCGACCACGCGCCGGCTGGCCGCCGACGGACTGATGCAAGTCTTGCTGGATGCCGGCGCGGTGCTGCTGCCGGCCGGCTGCGGGCCGTGCAACGACGCGGTGGTGGGGCCGATCGATGCCGGTGAAGTGTCGATCTCGACGGCAACCAACAACCCGTCGGGCCGTTTTGGCGCACGCGACGCGCGCCTGTACCTGGGCAGCCCGGCGACGGTGGCGGCCTCGGCCGTCGCTGGGTGCATCGTCGACCCGCGATCGGTGGGCCGTGCCGTCGCATGATCGCCCTGCGCCGCGCAAGATTCCCTTTTTTACGCATTGACCCTGAAGGAGATTTCACCGTGTTTCCGACCCTCTGGCCGCGTCTGGCCACCCTTCTCGCCGTAGCTACCCTGGCGGCTACGCTGCCCCTGCAGGCCCAGGCGCAGAAGTATCCCGAGCGCCCGCTGCGCATCATCGTTCCGTTCCCGGCCGGCGACGGCATCGACTTGCAGGCGCGACTGATCGGCCAGCAACTGGCCGAACGCCTGGGGCAGCAGGTGCTGGTTGACAATCGCCCTGGCGCCGGCACCCTGATCGGCACCGAGGCCGCGGTCAAGGCCCCGGCGGACGGCTATACCATCCTGCTCATCACGACCACCTTCGCCATCAACCCCAGCTTGCACCCCAAGGTGCCCTACGACCCGCAGAAGGACTTCACCGCGCTGATCCAGACCACCGCGATCCCGTTGATCGTGGTTGCCAGCAACCAGTTCGCCCCCAACAACCTGCCCGAGATGCTCGCACTGGCCAAGCAGAAGCCGGGGCAGCTGTCGATGGGCAATTCCGGCATCGGCACCTCGGCACACATCGCGATGGAGTTGCTGCGCATGTCGGCCGGCATCCAGTATGTGCATGTGCCCTACAAGGGCATACCGCCGGCGATGATCGACCTTATGAGCGGCCAGCTCAACATGCTCTCGACTTCGCCCGCGCAGGTGATGGGCTCGATCCGCGAAGGCAAGATCAAGGCTCTCGGCGTGACCGGCGCCAGGCGCATGGCACAGTTGCCGAATGTCGGCACCGTGCTGGAAGCCGGCATGCCCGGCGCCGAAGCCTATGCCTGGATCGGCCTGGTGATGGCGGCCGCAACCCCGCGCGACATCGTGCTGCGGCTCAACCGCGAGATCGGTGCCATCCTGGCCGGGCCGGAACTCAAGGCGCGCTTCAACAACGACGGCGCCGAGGTGATCGGCGGCACGCCGGAGGCTTTCGGCACACACATTGCCAATGAGTTGCAGAAGTGGGCCAAGGTCATCAAGGATGCGGGGATCAAGCCGCAATGAGTGAGCCTGAAACTGCGCCAGCGTTCTCCTGGGTGCGGCGCGGCCGCTGCTACCGCCTGGGGCACGACGTACCGCACATGGGCGGCGTGGTGCCGATGCGCATCGTCTCGGAAATGCGTTTCGATCCGAAGGACATCGTGCCGCACCTGTTCGCCGAGACCGACCCCGGCTTTCATCAGCGCTGCCGGCCGGGCGACGTGATCGTGACCGGGCGCAATTTCGGCATGGGCCCCAAGATGCAGGGCTATATCGCGATGCAGGCCCTGGGCCTGGGGCTGGTGTGCGAGTCGATGCCGTTTCTCGCCTACCGCGAGGCGATCGGCCTGGGCTTGCCGGTGCTGACCGATGGCAAAGGCCTGGCCGATGCGTGCCAGACCGGTGAGGAGATCGAAGTCGATTTTCTGACCGGTCGCTTCATCAATCACAGCCGTGACATCGAGCTGGCGCTACCGCCGCTGCCGCAGGGTCTGCGCGAGATAGTCGCCCTGGGCGGCACAAGCAACTGGCTCAGGCGCTGGTGGGCGCAGAACGGCGCCACCCCGGTGCGCGCCTGACATCGCCACCCAGCAGGATAGATCACCCTCCTGATGAATGGCAGCAATTGCTTTCCACCGGAGTCAGTCCAATGAGTCTCGAAGGCTTCGCCCAACGGGTCGGGCGCACTCATTTGGTCCCTCTGTGGGACATCATGCGCGGCATGTTGCCGCCCGAGCCGCGGCCGCAGGCGCTGCCGCACCTCTGGCGCCGCGGCGACTGGCGCCCGCCGCTGCTCGATGCCGCTACCCTGGTCACTGCCGAGGCGGCTGAGCGGCGCGTGTTGCTGCTGGAAAACCCCGCCTTTGCAGGTGAATACCGGGTAGCTGCGACCATGCATGCCGGGCTGCAATTGCTGGCACCCGGAGAAACCGCGAGGCCGCATCGGCATAGCCAGGCGGCGCTGCGCTTCGTGATCGAAGGCGCCGCCGCGCATACCTCGGTGGACGGCGTGCGGCAGGACATGCAGCCCGGCGATTTCATTCTGACCCCGGCGTTCTCCTGGCATGAGCATGCCAATCCGGGCACTGCGCCGATGATCTGGCTCGACGGCCTTGACCTGCCGCTGGTGCGTCTGCTCGGTGCCACCTTCGCGCAGTTCTCGGCGACAGAGGATCCGTTCGCCGCGACCGCCAGCGCCAGCGCGACGGCGCGCTTCGGCCCGGGCCTGTTGCCGGCCTTGCGCATCGATCATGCCAAACCGTCGGGGATGGTTCGCTATCCGTATGTCGAGGCGCGTGGCGCGCTCGAAAGCTTGCGCGCAGCCGGCAGCATCGACGCCTGTCACGGTTGCCGCTTGCACTATGCCGATCCGGCCAGTGGCGGGCATGCGATGCCGACGCTGGCGGCTTATCTGCAAATGCTGCCGGCCGGCTTTCACGGGGCGCGGTATCAGTCGACCGAGGCGTTCGTCCACTATGTGGTCGAAGGCAGCGGCAGCACCGAGATTCGCGCCATCGACGGCGCCATGCAATCGATCGCCTGGTCCGGCGGCGACCTGTTTGTGATACCCGGCTGGCTGACGCATCGCCATGCCGCGCACGAGGACGCGGTGTTGTTTAATTTTTCCGACGCTGCCGCCCAGCAGAATCTCGGGCTCTGGCGCGAACGCCGCGCCTGATGCGTTTCGAGGCGATCGCGGATAAAGTGCCGGCTCGGTCAAGTGCGGGGTGCGCTGGCGCGCCGCTGCTTGGACGATTTTCGTATTCGCATTTCAACTAACTCGAAGGGAAATCCGTCATGCGCATTTGTCGTTTCAATTCCAATCGGCTGGGCATAGTCGAGGGTGACGAAGTGATCGATGTCACTGCCGCGCTCGAGGTGATTCCGGCGCAGCGCTATCCGCTGCCCACGCATGACCTGATGATCGCCAATTTCGAGCAGGTCTTGGCGCGTGCGAAGGCACTGGCCGGCGGCGCGCAACGCTTGAAACTGGCGTCGGTAAAGCTGGAGTCGCCGGTGGCCAACCCGGGCAAGATCATCAATGCGCCGGTCAACTACCAGGCGCACATCGAGGAAGCCAAGGTTGACAAGGTGCTGGCGCAGGGTACGGCCGGGCGCAAGACCACCTTCATCGGCGACTGGGGCCTGTTTCTCAAGGCCAACAGCGCGCTGGTCGGCTGCGGCAGCCAGATGCAGTTGCGCATGCCCGACCGGCGCAGCGACCACGAGGTCGAACTGGCAGTGGTGATCGGCAAGACCGCCAGTTTCGTGAGTCGCGAAGACGCGCTTGGCTGCATCGCCGGCTACGCGATCGGCCTGGACATGAGCGTGCGTGGTCCCGAGGACCGGAGTTTCCGCAAATCGCCGGACACCTATGCCGTGCTGGGGCCCTGGCTTGTCACGCCCGACGAGATCGCCGATCCCAACAATCTCGAGCTGTCGATCACGGTCAACGGCGAGGCCAGGCAGCGTTCGAATACCAGTCGCATGGTGTTCGACGTACAGAAGCTGATCGTCTACGCCTCGGCCTGGTACACCCTGCATCCGGGCGACATCATCCTGACCGGCACCCCCGAAGGGGTCGGCCCGGTTGTGCCGGGTGACCTGATGCACGCGGAAATCGAAGGCATCGGCGCCTTCGACATGCGGGTGGCTGCGGCTTACATGACATGACCATGGGCGCTTTGCCGGTGCTTGTCGCCGGCGGTGGCATCGGCGGGCTTTCGACCGCGCTGGCGCTGGCGCGGCGCGGCATCCGGGTGCGGGTGCTGGAGCAGGCCGCCGCCTTCGGCGAGATCGGCGCCGGCATCCAGTTGGCGCCCAATGCCTCGCGCGTGCTCGATGCGCTCGGCGTGCTTGAGGACATTAGCGCCGACGCGGTGTTTCCCGACTACGCGGTGATGATCGATGCGCGCGACGGCCGCGAGATCACGCGCATCGCGCTGGGCGCGGCGTTCGTTGCCCGCTACGGCTATCGCTACATGGTGGTGCACCGCCAGGATCTGCTTGCGGCTCTGCTCTCGGCCTGCCGGCGCGAAGCGGCGATCGCGCTTTTGACCGGCAAGAGCGTGGGTGTATTGCGCGACTACCCCGACCGCGTCGAGGTGAGTTGCGCGGACGGCAGCGTCGAGGCGGGCGCGGCCCTGATCGGCGCCGACGGCGTCTGGTCGGGTGTGCGCGCGCAGGTGATCGGCGACGGCGCGCCGCGCGTTTCAGGCCATGTGTGCTACCGCGGCACGCTGCCGATGGCGGAGATTCCCGATCACAGTTACGCCAACGCCATGGCGCTGTGGGTCGGCGAAGCCATGCATCTGGTGCAGTACCCGGTGCGGCGCGGCGAGTTGATGAACAACGTCGCGGTGATCGACAGCCCCAAGTTCAGGAGCGGCATGGCCGCGTTCGGTGACTGGGGCGAGGTCGAGACCCTGTTCGCGACCGCCATGCCGCGGGTGCGCGACATGCTGGGATACATGGACCGCGAACGCAACTGGATACTCCATGACCGCGACCCGCTGCCCCACTGGACCCGCGGCCGCGTCACCCTGCTGGGCGATGCCGCGCATCCAACCCTGCAGAACATGGCGCAGGGCGCCTGCATGGCCATCGAGGACGCCGTCTGCCTGGCCCAGCGCATGGCTGCGGCCGGCAGCGATGTGAATGGCGCCTTGCTGGCCTACCAGCAGGATCGCTATCTGCGTACCGCACGGGTGCAGATCAGCGCACGCTTCGTCGCGCACATGGTGCATCTGGGTGGCGGCGCGCGCGACGTGCGCAACGCCGTGCTCGGCACTCGTTCACCTGAGAGTACTTACGAGCTTGACTGGCTTTACAAGGGGACTTGACGCCAAGAGCGGTGGTATTCTGACAGCGATGTAGCCGCTTGTCGGGAATTGCATGATTGATCACAAAAACAAGCCGCCGGCGCGGCTGTCATGTTTGTGAGAACGCTCAAAAGTTACGGGCGGTAGCGGAAAACTGATCACGGCATACAAGCACGGCTGCGGCCGAAAGGAGATCCATCCATGTTGCAACGATCGATTCTGTTGTTGAGCGGCGGCCTCGCCGCGGTCATTCTGGCGTCGGCCCTGCCAGCTGCGGCCCAGACTTTTCCCGTACCAGGCAAGCCGATCCGCATCGTGGTGCCGTTCCCGCCCGGCGGGCAGACGGACGTCTATGCGCGCGTGGTGGCGCAGCACCTGGGAGAAGCGCTCGGCGGTGCGGCGGTCTTGGTGGAGAACAAGCCGGGTGGCAATACCATGGTGGGGGCGGCCGATATCGCGCGCGCACCGTCGGATGGTCACTCCCTCCTGTTCATCAATCCGGCGGCGCTCACGCAACTGCCGCACCTGCTTGCCAGGCAAGCGTTCGATCCGGTCAAGGATTTCACTCCGGTGATCCAGTTCGTGCGCACCACCGTCGTGCTGGTTGCCCATCCGGCGGTACCGGTAGGCAGCGTGCGTGAACTTGTGACCTATGCGCGCGCCAATCCGGGCAAGCTCAACTACGCGTCCTGGGCTGCGGGTTCGAGCTCGCACCTGTATGCCGAGATGCTCAAGCTCAACACCGGCATCGATCTGGCGCACATTCCGTACAAGGGCACGGCTGACGCGATGCGCGACCTGCTCGGCGGCCAGGTGCAACTGATGTTCGACGGCATGGCAACGGCCACCGCCAATTCGCGTGCCGGCAAGGTCAGGCCGCTGGCGATCGCCGACAGCCGGCGCAACCCCGCCTTGCCGGATGTGCCGACCTTCGCCGAGCAGGGCGTCGACGGCATCGACATGACCAGCTGGATCGGCTTTTTCGGGCCCGGCAATCTGGCGCCTGCCATCACCGCCCGCCTCAACGCGGAGTTGCAGAAAATCCTCGCCATGCCGAAGGTCGGCGAATTGATCCGCAGCGGCGGCAACGAGCCCGCCGGTGGTTCGCCCGAGGATTTCGCGCGCGCTGTGCGCGATCAGTCAGACCGTTGGGGCAAGGTGATTCGCCACATCGGCCTCAAGCTCGATTAGGTGGGCGATCCGTTCAGCGCGCCGCACCCTGCATGCGATAAAACGAGTCAATCCCGACCTCTTCACGCAAACCGGAAAGTTCAGCGCCAGCCGGCGCGGTGAAATGCGGTATGCCGATGGCGTCGGCAATGCGCACGAAGCCGTAGAAGGCGGCCACGGTGGCCGCCGCATCGACCAAGCCCGCGCCACCCAAAAGCGGCAGCAGTGCCGCGCGCGCGGCCGCCAGACGAGGCGCATCACGCAGCACCACCGCTTCGGTGA
>CAYYFR010000109.1:0-15564 GCA_964470865.1 uncultured Burkholderiales bacterium
CTTAAGCGTGGTCCAGCCGCTCCTGACCAGCACCCTTATCTTGTGCGTTGGCACCCCGGATTCCAGTTTGAGGGCGCTCGCCGCTGCCTCGGCCAGTTGCATGTCGGTGCGCTCGTGCGGCTGCGGGATTTTCACTGCGATGTCGCTGGCTAACTCTCTGACGACGTACACGTTGCGCATGACTTGACCGGCTGCAGCCTTTTCCGGGTAATGGGCGATCTGGCCGGTGAGCGTGACCGCGCCGTGCGGCATGCTCACGCCAAGGTTCGCGGCATCCGCGGCGCGGCGCCATTTGAGTTCATCCTGCACGTTGGCCTGAAATGGCCAGTCGGCGTTCATCCGGTCGGCGGCTTTCAAAATACCGGTTTGAAATGGAAGTTCGAGGATTCCCAGTCGTCTTGCGGCAGGTCGCATCCCGCATGGCGCGCAAGCGATTTCGTCCGCAGGCCGTGAAGCTCGTCTTCGAAGCGGGTGATCTGGGCCAGGAACATTACGGCCAACGCGAAGGCATGGCCGTCGAGCGCCAAGTCGCAGCGCAGGCGTGCCGCCCGCTGCAGCGTGATGATGCAGGCCATGTCGAAGCGCAGCGGCACCGCCTGCGGCTCGAACGGCGTGAGCACGCCGTAGTCGACCAGGCTTGCCAGGTCGTCCGCGCCGATCTCTGTGAGCCGCGCGACTTGCGAAAGCGACAGAGTGGCCTCCACGGCGTGTGCGCGGGCGGTCGGGATTGAGGATTTGTCGAGGGTTGTCAGTTCCATGGGACAGACAATGCGCCCGGCCCCCGAACCTCGTCTGTTCGGCAGCCAACATAGCGGCATGGTGCTTTGCCGCACAGACCGGAGATCAACCTGCGGCGAAGCTGAAGTGCGAAGCCGTAATGCGGACCCGGGATGGCCGGAATCGCCAATTGGAGAGCGGAATGCGGGATGCGGGGTGCACGGGGCGGGGCGATGACCGGCGTCGCCGGTCGGGGTGGTTTGCGGCTGGCCTGGCCATGGCGCTCGCGGCCATCGCTTCGGCCGGATGCGGATTGATCGCCCCGGCTGCCCCGACACCGTCCGCCTTGCAGATTCCGCAGGAGTGGTCGGCATCGCTGACGAGCCAGAAAGCCGCTTCACCGGCGGCGCCGGTCACCCCGCTGGCGGCGTGGTGGCGGCGCTTCGACGATGTGCTGCTGGTGTCCTTGATCGACAACGCGCTGGAGGTCGAGCAGGCGCGCGCCGCCACCGCCCAGACACGGGCACAGATCCCGCTGTTGCAAACGGCGGCGGCGCAGGCCGAGCACGCGCTGGCCGTGCTCACCTGGCGCGCCCCGGCGGCCCTGCGTGACAGGCTCGCCGCCACGACGGCGGTGCCGATCCCCGCCGACGATCTGGTGCTGGCATTTCCCGCCGACACCCTGCGCCAGCGGCCCGACGTACGCGCCGCCGAAGCGCGCGGGCTCGCCTCCGCAGAGCGGGTGCGCCAGGCCGATGCGGCGCGGCTGCCGACCTTTCCCCTGAGCGGCTCATTGGGCTTGGGCGCATTGACGCTGGGCACCCTGACCAACAGCGCAGCGGTAGTGGCTTCGCTCCTGGTCAGCGTGTCGGCGCCGTTGTTCGACGGCGGCGCCGCCCGCGCCCAGCTGCGCGCCCAGCGCGCCGCGCTCCTGCAGAGCGCCCGCGACGCCGTCAATCCGCACCCGGCCACTGCGGCACCGGCCGAACCGGCCGAAATGGAGCTGGTCTGATGCTTTTCAGCGTTTTCATGCTGGTGAGCGTGACCGAGCGCACGCGCGAAATCTGCCTGCGCCTGGCGGTCGGGGCGCTCGAAGGCGAGGTGCTGCTGCAGTTCCTGATCGAGGCGGTGGTGCTGTCGGCGTTAGGCGGGCTGATCGGCGTGGCCATCGCCACCGGCGCCTCGTGGGGCCTGTCGCGCCTGATGGCGGTGCCCTATGCGTTCGATCCCGGCATCAACCTGCTGGCGCTCTTGTTCTCGGCCTTCATCGGCGTGGTGTTCGGCTATTTTCCGGCGCGCCGCGCCGCGCAGATGGATCCGATCGAGGCGTTGCGCCATGAATGACACGCTGGCCGCGTGGCTGATCGGCATCGCCGCACTTGCTTTTGTAGCGCCGGCCGCAGCCGACCCGGCAAACCCGGCCGATGCGCTGCGCGCCGAGTATCTCTCGCTGGCGGAGCGCTTGCAGCAGAGCCCGTTCGGCCGGCCGCTGCTGCTCGAATCGACGGAAACGCCACAACGCCTTTCGGCCACGATCCGCGCGCTCGTCGACCATCCGTTCGAAACCCTGCGTGCGGGCCTCGACAGCCCGGCCCGCTGGTGCGAGTTGATCTCGCTGCACAGCAACACCAAGTACTGCCGCGCCTCGGCTGGCGCCTCCGGCGGCAGGCTCGAAGTGCGCATCGGCAAGAAGACCCCGGAGGATCTGGCCGGCGTGCCGCGCCTCGAATTCGACTACAGCGCCGCCGGCGCATCGGCGCAATACATGAAGGCGACGCTGGTGGCGCAGGACGGGCCAATGGGTACCAGCGACTACCGCTTTTCGCTCGAGGCGATCGGGCTCGCCGATGGCCGCAGTTTCCTGCGCATGCGCTATTCGTACGCGGTCGGCTTCGCCGGGCGTCTGGCGATGCAGGCCTATCTCGCCACCGCCGGCCGCGGCAAGGTCGGGTTCACGATCACCGGGCGCCGCGCCGACGGCCAACCTGAATACATCGGCGGCGTGCGCGCCGTGGTCGAGCGCAACACCATGCGCTATTACCTGGCGCTCGATGCCCTGCTCGAAGCGCAGGCCGCGCCGCCGTCGGCGCGTTTCGAACGGCGCCTGCGCAGCTGGTTTGCCGCCGTCGAGCGTCATCCGCTGCAGTTGCACGAAATGGAAATCAACGAATACCTGTCGATGAAGCGCGCCGAGCAGGCGCGCGAAAAATCAGCGCCCGCCGGCTAGCAGCCTTTCGGGCTTGGGAAGCGTCGAAAAACGCTGCCACCGCGCGCGGTTCCGTGGCGCGCGCTGCGGTGCTGCGGCGCTGCGGGGCGAGCCTGCGCCCGCGCTTTTAGAATTGCAGGCCGTTGAGCTGCACCGTGACGGCCGATTCGAAGCGCGCCAGGCTGCTCATGGTCTGGCTACGGATCAGGGGCACGGCGTCCTTGTCGGCATCAAGCACGAAGCGCTTCTTCTTCACGTCCAAGGTGAGCGCCTTCCACGGCACCGCGAACAGCATTTCGCTGGCGCCGGCGCGGCCGGAAAACGACAGCACCACATAGCCGATGCTGCCGCTTTGCATGTCCAGAACGATCTCCTTGATGCCACCCAGGCTGCTGCCCTTCTGGTCGACCACATCGTTGCCCAGTAGCGGTTGGGCGCTCAGGTGCGGTGCGACCGCACCGCGACTCAGGTTGCCCGGGGTCATGGCGTGGGTGTCGTGCGTTGCGTAGCTCATGTGCATCCTTTGAAAGGGGACTCAGGGGGTGCGAAGCCCGGCCGCCGGGAGCCTGACGGCGGCTGCAGCGTTTCGCAGACCCGAACAGAATGGCATGGCCAGGCACGCTTTTCCGTGCGACGTCGAACAGATGGCGCGTGCCCGTGCGTCATGTCGGCCGGGCGTGCCAGTGGACCGGCGCTGTTGGTATGCCGGGATCGGCGGGCATAAGCCTTTCGTACTCGCGCCGCACCACGCGATAGCATTCGCATGCCCGTGCCTCGAGCCCGGGACGATCGAGCACCGTGATAAGGCCGCGGCTATAGCGGATCAAGCCGTCGCGCTGCAGTTGCCCGGCGGCCTCGGTGACGCCCTCGCGCCGCACCCCGAGCATGCCGGCGAGGGTCTCCTGGGTCACATCGACGATGTTCGACGGCAGACGATCGAGGCTCAAGAGGAGGCGGCGGGCGAGCCGCTGGTCGACCGCATGGAAACGGTTGCACACCGCGGTCTGCGCCATCTGCGTGATCAGCGCCTGGGTGTAGCGCAGCAGCAGCAGCCGCAGCGCGCTGTTGCCTTCGAGTGCCTTCTTCAAATCGCCGCTGCGGATGCGGTAGGCGTAGCCGGCACTGACCACCACCGCGCTGGACAGTGAGCTGGCGCCGCCCATGAAGAACGCGGTGCCGACCAAGCCTTCGCGTCCGGTTACCGCGTACTCGGTCGAGTCGCCGTTTTCCAGCAATTGCGTGAGCGATGCGATTCCGCAGGTCGGAAAATGCACATAGCGCTGGACCTCGCCGGCCTCGTAGAGAGCAAGTCCGACCGGTAGCGATACCCCTTCGAGCAGCGGCAGAAGAGCGTCGGAACCCGCACTGATCAGGTTGGCCAGCAGCAGGTTCTGCGCCGGGTGCGGTGGCTGACTTCCCTGTGCGAGCAGGCGCACCCGGGCCGGCCGGGCGGCGTGCGGCCGCGGCGCATCAATCACCTCGTCATTCGATAGATCGGCATTCATTGTGCGGCCCCCCCGGGCGTTGTCGTGACCGAAGCATTGGAACCCGCCAATCCGGCGGGCGTCTCGTCCGGCACAGCGACAGCAACTGTTCGCGTTGCCGCAATGCCAGACCAGCCATTCAACACTACGTGGTTCAAAGAAAGTCGTTTTGACCATAGTCAACTGCGCGCTTCGCCATATGTGCGACAGCGAACGGACAGCGTGCGAAGCCAGCAGATTTGAAGAAATTCGTTGCACCGTCTCACGGTACGTCATATTTCCGCCTGGCGCGAAAAACATGTTTTCATCTTGTGTTTGCTGGCGCACAGACGAAGGCGGCGCGATCGTGCCGCAAAGGGCCGGATACGCTATATAGCCCATGGGCGCGGCGTTCGGCCCGCGCGCGGAAGATTCAATCCCATGTGTGGGCGTGCGCACCATGTCTGCGCGGTCGCACTGTTAACATGGCATCACAGTCGAGTCCGCCAGCGGGCGGGGCGGCGAAGACGGGCATCGAGTTCCGCCGCCTGCCCGATTCCAAGCACACAGGATACCCGGAGATCACATGCCCGAACAAAAGGCCAAGGCCGCACTTTCACAACGCCTTCGCGAGCGCGCCGAAGGCCACCTCGACAAAGGGGACGCGCCGCGCACCCAGGGCTGGACTACCAGCATGGAGGCGCTTGGCTTCCTGCACACCCTGGCCAGCAGCCCGGCCAGCGCCGGCGACGCCATGAAGCTGTTGCACGAACTGCAGGTGCACCAGGTCGAACTGGACTTGCAGCATGAACAGATGGAGCAGTCGCAGCAGGAACTTGAGCTCGAACTTGGACGCTATGCGGGATTGTTCGATTGCGCCCCCGTCGGGCTGGCCAGCGTCGACCGCGACGGCCGCATCATCGAGGTCAACCCGGTGGCCGCGCAACTGTTCGGCATCGAGCGCGACGAGCTTCCCGGCCGGCGCGTAGCGGCATCGCTGGCGGCGCCGGATCGGAAACGCCTGGAGACGGCGTTGCTGCGTCTCGGCGCGGGCGGCGCGCGCGAGTCGTTCGACGCGACTTTCGCAGACGGCGACCGCAAGCGTTCCCTGCGCATCATGGCCAACGCTTGCCCTGGCGGCGCTTTCATGCTGGCATTCGTAGAGCCGGCCTGAGCCGGGGTGTCGCGCCGAGCGCGGCGGCGGAGGCGGCGCGGCGACTCGCCCGCGACTTGCATCTTCCCTTTCCGGGCACCACCGGGTTTTCGGCAGTCAATTCACGGCGCATGCGCCAATTGCACGAGACCTACACGGCGCCGGAATCTCTCGCGGTTTGTGCGGGAAATTCCTTCACGAACCAATACCCGTGTCCTGCTACCGGTGGTATTCGCGGCAACACCCTCACAAGCTGTGAAAGAGAGAGTCGTCGCCATACCGTGGGGGCCTCGCGTCAATCTGCTGGCCAGGAAAAGAGCCACAACTTCGCCGTCGTGCTGCCGCAGCACCTGGCCTGGCATGCCGGGCAAAACGAGCACGCTTTAAAGCGCTGGCCGGTGGCATGTTCGCTCGCCTGCACCGGAGCCCGGGCGGCGGTGATGACAGGGGGGATCGGCGATCAAGCGCCAACCGCGTCAGCGCGCGCGATGCGCACGATTTCGCGGGCGATTTCCTCCGGCGACAGCACGAAATCGATGCAGCCGCTGGCCATCGCGCTTTCCGGCATGGCCGCCTGGATCGCGGTATCCGGTGTTTGCGCGATTGTGATGCCGCCCACTTGCCGGATGCCGCACAGCGCCGCCGCGCCATCGCCGTCATAGCCCGAAACGATCACCGCAACCAGCTTGCCTTCCCAGTAGCGGGTCAACGAGCGCAGGAAAACGGTGATCACATCCGGCCAGCCGCGCGGCTTGGAGATCGGCTTGAGGTGAAACGCCTCGTCATCCACATGCAGGTCGCGGTTCGACGGAATGATGTACACCCGATCGGGGCGGATCAGCAGATCTTCCGTGATCAGTTCCACCGGCATGGCGGTGAAGCGCGGCAACACTTCATGAAGCATGGTCGGCATCGTGGTGATGTGATTGACGAAAACGACCGCCACACCCATATCCGCCGGAAGCGCCTTCAGCAGCCGGATGTAGGCATCCAGGCCGCCGGCGGAGCCGCCGACGCAAACGATCGGGAAACTGTTCATTCGCGAGCGCCTTTCATCTTGTGGACGAGGGTTTGCCGTGCGCCAGCAGGGGCGCTACCGCGCACCCTTGTGGTCCTTCTGGCCGTCGTTTTTATGCCGACCGGCAGCTTCGCCGGTTTCCGCCTTGCGTTTCAAAGTTTGCACATCTTCAAGCTGCGGCGGTGGTGCTTGCGGCGGCTTTTGTTGCGGCGTGGGTGGCTTCTGTTTCATCTGTGGCTCTCGGGAGGTCGTGCGTTGTCGGCAAGGCGCCGCGCCACCAACAGCCTATGTCTGCCTGCGCAAAACGACCGTGCGGCAGCGCACATTGGCCGCGCGCGCGCCGCGTGACCGCTGCACAGCAGTCACGCACGCTCCGGCAGGGCGCCAACGGATACCGATTGGATCAGGACGGCTTTGCCCGGCGCCGCACCGGTGCCGCAGCGGGTGTCGTTCCTTTGCCGTCATGGCGGGCGCCCTCCTCTTCAGCGCGCTTCATCGCGGCGGCTTCTCCGGGATTGCGTGGCGCCGCCGCTGCAGCGGCGGCGGCCACTTTGCCGGACTTGGCAAATTTCGCGGCGGCCTCGTCGTAATTTCGCGCAGCCTTGTAGTTGCCTTCGCCGAATTCTCGCTCCGATCCCGGCACGGCGGGCGCGGGCTTTGGCCCCGCGTTCCGGTCCTTCGTAGCGGCGTCAGCCACAGGGGCCGCAGTTCCGGCGTGCACCTGGGCGATGATGTTGCGATTGTCGGCCGGTTCGGTCTCGTTTGCCTTCAGGGGGGCGTTGCTCTTTTTCATGGGTTTCTCCTGGTGGTCCTGCGGTGGGGAAATTAAATGCGGCTCGACAGGCAAGCGCGCTGGTGGTCCTCAGTGTCGGGCCGGCGGCAGCAGTCTTCATCGCGAACGCGGTAATTCGACCTTGTAGTCGGGCTGTTTCAATTCGCCCGCGCGCCAAGCGGGCAACCGTGCCATCGCTGCACCAGCGCGACCAATTTCAGCCTGAACGGCAAGACTAGCCCGGCGGCGCAACGGCAACCGTGCGATAGCGCACGCTTTCTTACGCGACGCGCATCGACGGCAGCGGCGCGCCCGGATCGACTACACCGAAACGCTCGTATTCCGCTATCACCTGGGCGCCGAACAACAACAGCGTGGCGACGATTTCAAGACTGAGAAGAACGACGATCGCGGTGGTGAGGGAACCGTACACAACGCTTACCTGGGACAAGGTGCCGAAGTACCAGACCAATCCGTGGCGGATGATTTCCCATAACACGCCGGCGCTGGCGCCGCCGATCAGGGCATGGCGCACCGAGACGCGCCCGACCGGCATGAAATAGTAGATCGACGACAGCAAAAGAATCTCGGCCGCGGTGGCGACGCAATACAACACCACACGAGACATGCCGTCGAGCGACCAGACATGTCCACCGAGAACGATGCTGGTCTTGCCGAATGCGGCCAGATCGACCAGCACGTAGGTGCCCAGCAGCAGCAACACCCCGATGAACACCATGTAGGCAAAAGGCAGCAGCATCGAGACCGCCATGGAGCGCCGGCGCACCACGACCTGGTGCAGCAGAATCACCGACAGCGCGTTTTCCAGCACCTTGAATGCGAGCGAACTGAAAAAAAGCAGGGTGCCCAGCAGCACCCAGCCGACGGCGGCGCCGGTCTGCCCAAAGGCGCGCAGTTCGCGCACCATTTCCGACGAGCGGCCCGGCGCCACGTATTCGAGCGCACCGCGCAAGGTCGACAGCAGCACCTCCTGCTCGATCACCAGTGAAAGCACGATCACCAACAGAATGAGCAGGGGCACGATCGACAGCAGCGCGTAGTAGGCCACCGCGCCGGCCAGGAGAAGGCCCTGGTTGGCCTGGAACGCGTTGAACACCTGCAGCCAGAATGCGAGTGGGTGCTTGAGAATATGGGCAAGATGCGGCGGCAGGCGAAGATGCATCAGCGTACGCCCGGCCCAGGCCTGCATGCGCCCGACCAGGGCAAGTCTCGCCACCCACGCATGCCCCCTGCCGCAGCCGCGCCGGGCGGCGTGCGGCTATCTTCTTGGAGGTAGACGGCGATCACAGGTCTCATGTATGTTGTGCGCGAGAAATTCGGCGTGGAGCGCGGCCGGGAAGACAAGTTATCCGTTCCCGCGGCAGCGCCGCTGTTCCCCACCGCACACAAGCCGCCAATTCGCTGGCGCGCAGCCACACCGGAACGTTTGCGCCAGGGATACGATGCAGCCGGTCGATTGCGCCTTTTGTGCGTCAGCGCACCGAATCGGTGAGGCTCACGCCCGACAATTGACAACAGTGAAAGTTTGCCTGCCGTGCCGTCACTGGCAACCCGGGTGACCGCGTCGCAGGCGCAACGGCATCACTGGCCGGCATATTCACAATAGCGTTTTCGGTGCCGCCCCACTGGCACATCACATACCTGTCGTGTCAACCTGGAGCATCCCGTGAAAACCTCTACTGCGATCATGATTTCCGCAATTGCAATTGTCGCCGCCTGCGGCAAGAGCGACCCCGGCTTGCCCAACAAGAGCCCATCCAGCCCGCCGCCGATCACCATCGACGACGTGAAGCCGGCGCTGCCGGTCGCGCCATTGCCGGAAATTCGCTCGGCTGATCCGACACCCGGCCCGTTGCCCGGCCAGGCGAACGATCATTCCAGCCCGGACTTCAAGCGCGGCGGCACGGCCGCGAAAAAATGAATCCACTTACCGGAAAAATGTGCAATCGTCCGGTCCTCAAAAGGCACCTGGCATAATGCACGCGGCCGGGTCTGCCCGCTCACCTGCTGGCAAGCTTTATCCCAGCGTTGCTTGATCGGCCCAACGTGACCCGACGACCCACGTCCGTCCGAGGCTGCTAGACCCTGTCCCAGGCGGCCGGGTCGCCGCCCTCGCCTCATTCCAGGCAAGCCGCGACGTGCCCCTCTCGCGGAAGTAAGCTGATTCGAGATCACGTTCAGAATCGGCAAACCTGCGGGGGCCGAACCGATGCCGGGCGGAATAGCCAATCCGACAGGCCGGCACGTAGTCGTTGTAGCCGTAGCCTTTTTGATGCTACGGCACGCCTGCATAGTGTTTCGACCAATCGGTGGCTTCCACCGTGGGATCGAGGGCATCCCCGACCTCCTTGCCGGCCAAGCCGCCGATCAGGGTACCCGCGGTAACGCCGATCACGGTTCATTGCAGCTGGCAAACTTGCCGGTCCCGGAACCGACGGGACGCGCGCCGGGCGCACCGGTTAACCGGTCACGATGGACGATGATTTATGCAGCACCGCCTACCGAGCTTCATCGGTGGGTGCGGGTACCGCAAAACAGCGAATCTCGGAATGTTCCTGATTCGAGAATACGACGCGCCATGACAGGCACTCTGTGCGTTGCCCAACACAAGCGCGCAAGCAATGTGCCTTATCGAACACAACATATTGTTTTTATTGAATAATATATAATTCCTTCTGGCTTGAACAAGCTCGACGATCGCCGCTTGAGGCGCTTGGACGACGAGCACTTGCGAGGAGGACCGATGACTGCTTCGACCGTGCGGATGTTCCTGGGTTGCCTGGGGTGTCTGAGTGCACTGATTCTTGCCGCTCCGCAAGCTGCCATGGCCGCTTTGACCGACTACCCGTTCCGCGTCGTTACGCGAGCAACCGGCACCGACTATCTGGTCAGCGCCGTCAATGACGGCCCCGCTCCGATCAGCGTGGTCGTCAACCCAAGCGGCGAAAACTTCGCATCCGATCGCATCTGGCCGGTGACGGCCATCGTCCCGCCGTACAGCACCGTTGCGCTGGCGCGCGCCCGTGCAAAAGACCGCGACGGCGCCCCCTTCAAGCACCGCTTCGTTTACAGCTATCACTACGGTCGCCTGGATGCGGCACACGATGACGCCGCAAGCTATCGCCTGCCCTTCGAGGACGGACAAGAATTCATCGTCAGCCAGGGCCACGGTGGGGTCCTCACCACCCACAACGACCGCGCCAGCATGAATGCGGTCGATTTCGACTTGCCTTTGGGAAGCGCGGTCCTTGCGGCACGCGCCGGCGTCGTAGTCGACGTGACCCTCCATCACCGGGACGGCGGCAACGACATCGGATTGCGCGACAAGGCCAATACCGTATCGATCGTGCACGACGACGGCACCGTTGCGGAGTATGCGCATCTTGCCCCCGGCGTTCCGCTGCTAACGCTAGGTCAGCGCGTGAACACCGGAGACCTGCTCGCTTACTCGGGCAACACCGGCTATTCCACCGGGCCGCACCTGCATTTCAGCGTTTCGCGCCCGGTCGTGAACGACGGCAAGGTGAGCCGGGAGTCCTTGCCGGTGCTGTTCTGGACCGACGACTCGGCGCAACGCTTCCAGGCGCGAACCGGAACGAGCGTGCGGGCAAGCTACGGTGCGTCGGCAGCCAGTGCCGTGGCCCCGGCTGCGGACCTGAAACGGAAAACCAGTGCGCCCACCGCGCGCGCCGGCAGCATGTCTATCCGATAGTTCTAACCGCCCTCGAACCAGAAGCCGGGATCGGCCGGCTTCGCCATCCGCTGTGCCACCACCGAGCAGATGCAAATTCGCATGCCTTGGCTCACGGCCGCGCGGGCGATGTCGGGTGCCAGTCGGGTCATCCTGAGCACCTCATTGACCCGCTGGATCAGCCTGGCCTGAATCCGCACCAACGGCGCGGGCGAGTCGCCGATGCTCACAAATATGCCTCTCGCAACGCGCGCTGCCGTACGGATACGCGTGTGCATTCGGCGTACTTTTCATTTGAGGTCGTTTTGCGCACACACGATTTCGATGCAGGATGATCAGACGAGTGCGCAGTGCGGTCAATTGAATTCGAGGAACCATCATGCGCAATTCCAGGCTTTTTCAAATCACGATGAAACGCCCGCTCCTGCTTGCGGTCGCTGCCACATTCGCCGGCGGCTGCGCGAGCACCGCGCCGCCCATAGCCCAGGCACCGAGGGCGCCGGAGCAGGTCAGTTGGGTCGGCCCGCCCGGCCCCGCCGGCCCGGTCGGCGCGACGGGCCCGCAGGGAGCCACCGGCGCGACCGGCGCACCCGGCGTCGCCCTGGCCGGACCCGCGGGACCCGACGGTCCGGCAGGCCGGCAAGGCATGCAAGGTCCCATGGGCGCGACCGGCAGCACCGGCGCCATGGTAGTTGGACGCGCCGGGGTTCCAGGCCCCGCAGGTGCCACGGGTGCGCAAGGTGCGACCGGATTCACCGGCGCACAAGGCAGCAGCATGGCGGGTCCCGCAGGTCCCATGGGACGTGCGGGTCCGCAGGGCATGCAAGGTGTGGTGGGCAGCACCGGACCGCAAGGCCCGACGACCATGGGTCCGACCGGCCCCGCCGGCCCGATGGGCAATACCGGCGGCCAGGGTGCGACCGGATCTACCGGCGCCCAGGGCAGCACCGAGATCGGCGGTATCAGCGGGCCGATGGGCGCCACAGGCGCCGGCGGCAGGCAAGGGACGCCCGGACAGACCGGTGCACAAGGTCCGTTGGCGGGAGGCGGTGGCTGGAGCGCGTACCGCGACTACACATTCAACGTCAACAGCGAGGAAATCCTGCGCGCCGACGGCAACAAGGCACGCGAGATCGCGGACTACATGAACCAGAACCCCTCGCTGCAAGTCGCGATCGACGGTTCCAATGATCGCCGCGTCAACGCTGTGCGCAGTGCCTTGATCAACGCAGGTGTGGCGCCCAACCGGATCCAGACCGGCGCCTTCGGCGACCCGCAGCGCAGGGCGGACCGCAGGGTGGAGGTGCTGGTCAGCACCCGAAACTAATCGATGCGGGTGGTCCGCCCAGGAGGCAGCGAAGAATCCGACGTTCAAGAAGAGCACCCTTTAGTGGGTGCAGTTCCGCGAAGACCGGCTCGCGTGGCTTCGGGTGAACTCATGGTCGAAGTGAATATCCTTTCGCGCAGCTCGGAGTCTTCGAGCTACGCCGGCCTTCCGGCATTCGCCTTGGGCGAGTTCCGCTTGTCGGCTACGACCAGACCCTGCGCTTCACCAATTGCGCCGTGGTGTCAAGCGAACCCCGCTCGGGCCAACGCGGGCGTGGCCGGTGCGTTGTTTGGCTTGATCGCCAATGCAACCTGCGACCTCGGCAACGTAGCGACACTGAAGAACCGGCCGCTGTACCTGAACCTGATCGACATCGCCTGGGGCACGCTTGCGAGCGCACTGGCAACCTTGGCCAGGCGCCGGGCTCTGGGCTCTGGCTGGCTGGTCCTGAGTTTTATCCGTTCTCCATTCCCCATCGGACCACCAACCTGCGGAAAGCACACCTTGAACCACGCACCACGATCCAGGCTGCCCGGTGAGCGATTGCCGGGGTCCGACGTTGACATGACGCAAGACGTCCTGGTGGTCAACGGGCCGCCATTCCTGACCCCCGCGCGAGCATCCGGCATCAGCTTGACCTTTCCGCACGATTTCCGCCCTTGATCAATCCTGCGCGCTCCGATGCGCTGGTACTTTTCGGCGTGACCGGTGACCTCGCCCACAAGAAAATTTTTCCGGCGCTGTACGCCATGGCGAAGCGCGGCAACCTCACCGTCCCGGTGATCGGCGTAGCGTCATCCGCATTGCGAGCGGCGCAATTGCACGCTCGCGTCGGGCAAAGCCTGCGGCAAGCGGGTGGCATCGACGATCGGCCCGCCTACACCCGCCTTCTGTCGCATCTCGCGTACGTCAGTGCCGATTACAACGATGCCGGTGCGTTCGCGCAAATCAGGCAGGCATTGGGCAAAGCCCGGCGCCCGGCCTTTTACCTCGCGATTCCGCCCGCGCTTTTTTCCACCGTGATTCTCGGCCTGGGCGCCGCAGGCCTGGCGAAGAACGCGCGCATCATCGTCGAAAAGCCCTTCGGCCGCGACCTCGCTTCGGCGCGCGAACTCAATCGCATCGCCAAATCGACTTTCGCCGAGGATTCGATCTTTCGCATCGATCACTACCTGGGCAAGGAGGCGATCATGAACATTCTGTATTTTCGCTTCGCCAACTCCTTCCTCGAACCTATCTTCAACCGCAACTGCGTGGCCAGCGTGCAGGTCACGCTGTGCGAGGATTTCGGCGTCGAGGGGCGCGGCAAGTTCTATGAATCCGCCGGCGCCCTGCGCGATGTGATCGTCAACCACCTGTTCCAGATCGTCGCCTTGCTGGCGATGGAAGCGCCGGCCTACCGGGGCTACGGCGCGGTGCAGAGCGAGAAAGCCAAGGTATTCCAGGCCATGCGCCCCCTGCGCCCGGACGATCTGGTGCGCGGACAGTACAACGGCTACTTGCGCGAGCCGGGGGTGGCACAAGACTCCGATGTCGAGACCTTTTGCGCTCTCAAGCTGTTCATCGACTCGTGGCGCTGGCAGGGAGTGCCCTGGTACCTGCGGTCCGGAAAGTTCCTGGCGCAAACTGCGTGCGAGGTCTTGGTCGAACTCAAGGCGCCGCCGCAACGCCTGTTCGCCGACTCGGCGCCGGCGCACGGGCGCACCAACTATCTGCGCTTTCGCCTCGCCCCCGGTTCTGCGGTCGCCCTCGCCGCACGCGTCAAGCGCGCCGGCCGGGAATTCGTCGGCGAGCAGCGCGAGCTTTACCTGTGCGAAGATCAGGCGGGCGACGTTTCCCCCTACGAGCGACTGCTGGGCGACGCGATGGCCGGCGACGGCGCCCTCTTCACGCGCGAGGACGCGGTCGAGGCCGCGTGGGCGGCAGTCGATCCGGTCCTGGAAAACCACGCCGGGGTGCGGCCGTACCGGCGCGGCAGCTGGGGGCCGAACCAGGCCGATACGCTGATCGCCGCGGACGGCCGTTGGCACAACCCGATGCCGGAGCGCTCATGCGCGTGACAACGTCGGGCCGATCGCATACACACAGGAGATCATCGTGACGAACAATGCCACCCAAACGCTGCACGATCTGGGCCAGAGCCTGTGGCTGGACAACATCACCCGCGGTCTTTTGACCAGCGGCACGCTCAAGCGCTACATCGACGAACTGTCGATCACCGGCCTTACCTCGAATCCGACGATTTTCGAGAAAGCGCTTGCGGAAGCTGATTTCTACGACGCCGCCATTCGCCGGCAATCTGCCGCCGGTACGGCAGGCGAAGCGCTGTTCTACGACCTGGCGATCGAGGATCTGACGCAGGCCGCGGATCTTTTGCGCCCGGTCCACGATGCCAGCGGCGGCATCGACGGCTGGGTGTCGCTGGAGGTGTCTCCCCTGCTGGCGGACGACAGCGCCGCCACCGTCAAGGCCGCGCGCCGACTTCATGCACGCGCCGCGCGGCCCAATCTTTTCATCAAGATCCCGGGAACCGGCGCCGGCATCGCCGCCATCGAAGAGAGTATCTTCGCCGGCGTGCCTGTCAATGTCACGCTCCTGTTCTCGCGCGAGCAATACGGCGCCGCCAGCGCGGCCTACATGCGCGGCATCGAACGGCGCATCGCCGCCGGCCTCGACCCGAAAGTGTTTTCAGTGGCATCGCTGTTCGTCAGCCGCTGGGATGCCGCGGTGAAGGAAGAGATTTCGCCCCAATATCACAACCGGCTCGGCATCGCAGTCGCGATGCGCACCTACAAGGCCTACCGCGATGGCCTTGCTTCGGCGCGCTGGCAGGCGCTTGAACAAGCCGGCGCCCATCCGCAGCGGCTACTGTGGGCAAGCACCGGCACCAAAGACCCGAGTGCGCCCGACACCCTGTACATCGAAGCGCTCGCCGCTCCCGACACCATCAACACGATTCCCGAAGCGACCCTGCATGCGTTCGCCGGGCATGGCAAAGTAGGCGCGCCCATGGCCGCGGATGGCGGCTATTGCGAAGCGGTGCTGGAGGAATTCCGCCGCGAAGGTGTCGACGACCAGGCGCTGGCCGCGCGCCTGCAGCGCGAAGGCGCCGACGCCTTCTCAAAGTCGTGGATCGCGCTTCTGGCGCGCGTTGCGGAAAAAAGCGCGTAGCGCGCGAAGCGACTGTCCAATGGGT
>CAYYFR010000109.1:15664-18543 GCA_964470865.1 uncultured Burkholderiales bacterium
ATAGCCCAGGTGATTCCCATCCTTCATGACGGCAACCGGTGCGTTCCTTAACGAATGGCGCTTTGTGTGCTAGCGCACGGGAATCGCCGGGGCAACGGTGTATACGTTGTATTTGAGCTGCATGCGGATGAGCTTGGGTCCGCAAGGCAAGCAGTAGGCGGAGCGGCGACACTTCCCCGGCCGTGGCATCGGATACTTGACCAATTGAAAGAACCCTGGCGCCATGGCCGCTGACAGAACAGTCGATTTCGCTCTCTTTGGCACGGCCGGCGCAGGCGTCGGGGCGCCGAAAATGCATGTCCCGCCCAAGGCCCGCGCCTTGCAGGACGCGATTCTCGGCAGCGCCACTTTCTCCATCATCGCCACCGACGAGAAGGGCGTCATCCAGCTCTTCAACGCCGGCGCCGAGCGCATGCTGGGCTACACGGCCGCAGAGTTGATCGATACGGTCAGTCCGGAGCGCTTTACCGATGCACAGGAACTGATGGCGCGCGCGGTGGTGCTCGGCCGCGAGTACGAGGTCCCGATCGCACCGGGTTTCGAGGCCCTGGTCTTCAAGGCGGCGCGCGGCATCGAGGACAACTACGAGATGACCTGTATTCGCAAGGACGGCAGCCGCCTGCCGACCTTGATGTCGGTCACGTCGCTGCGCGAGGCCGACGGCGGGCTCGCCGGCTATCTGCTGATCGTCACCGACAATTCGGCCCGCACGCAGATTGAAGATCAACTGCGCCGCACCGAGGAGAGCTTCCGGCTGATGGTGCAAAGCGTGACCGACTGCGCCATCGTCATGCTCGATCCGGAGGGCCAGGTGCAAAGCTGGAACGGCGGCGCCGAGCGCATCATGGGCTACGCGCCGGAGGAGATCGTCGGCCAGCACTTTTCGCGCTTTCACCTGGCCGATGAGATCAGGCGCGGCGCGCCGCAGCGCGACCTGGACGCGGCGAGCGCGCAGGGACGGCTCGAGGTCGAGGGCTGGCGGCAACGCAAGGACGGCACCAGGTTCTGGGCGAACGTGGTCTGGACGGCGATCCGTGACGAGGGCAACGTTCTGCGCGGCTTCGCCAAGCTGACGCGCGACATGACCGCAGCCAGGCAGGTGCGAGCCGAATTGGCGGATGCCAGAGCGGTGGCGCGCAAGGCCCATGTGGCGAAATCGGATTTCCTTTCCAGCATGAGCCACGAGATGCGCACGCCGCTCAATGCCATCCTCGGATTCGCCCAGCTGCTGGATTCGGCGTCCCCGCCGCCGACGCCGGTGCAAACGGAGGGCATCGCGCAGATCCTGCAGGCGGGCTGGTACCTGCGGCAACTGGTCGATGAAATCCTCGACCTGGCGATGATCGAGTCGGGGCGGCTGTCGTGGTCGCGGGAACCGGTGTCCTTGGCCGAGGTCCTGCTCGAATGCCGGTCCGCGATCGAGCCGCTGGCGCAAAAGACCGGCATCCGCGTCAGCTTTCCCGAGCTTGCAGGCCCGCGCTTCATCAAGGCCGACCGGACGCGGGTGAAACAGGCGCTGGTCAACCTTTTGACCAACGCGATCGAGTACAACCAGGCAGGAGGGTCGGTGGTCGTTGAATGCGGAGCAAGCGCGCTTAAGCGCGTGCGCGTAAGCGTCAGCGACACCGGCGCCGGCATGGCCCCGGAGAAGGTCGGTCAACTGTTCCAGCCGTTCAACCCCCTGCGGCGCCCGGCCGGCCCGTCGCAAGGGACCGGGGTCGGCCTTGCCGTGACCAAGCGCCTGGTCGAACTGATGGGTGGATCGATCGGCGTTTCGAGCACGGTAGGTGAGGGCAGCGTGTTCTGGATCGAATTTGTCGCCGCCGCCGCGCCCAAGCTTGTCGATGACGGTGTCGCGCACGCCACGCAGGCGCCTGCGCCGACTGACGCAGTGCCGCGCACCCTGCTCTACGTAGAGGACAACCCGGCCAATCTGAAGCTGGTCGAACAGATCATCGCGCGCCGCCCCGATTTGTGCCTGCTGTGCGCGCGCGACGCCACGCTGGGGATGGAAATGGCGCGCACCCGGCTGCCCGACGTGATCCTGATGGATATCAACCTGCCCGGCATGAGCGGCATCGATGCCATGCAGATGCTGGGGGCGGACGCGCAGACGGCGCACATTCCCGTGGTCGCCTTGAGTGCCAATGCGATACCCAGTGACGTCGAGAATGGCCTGGAGGCGGGTTTTTTCCGCTATCTCACCAAGCCGATCAAGGTCGATGAATTCGTGCGCACCCTGGACCTGGCGCTGGCATTTGCAGGCACGGAAGCGGGCCGCGCGAAGGTTACCGGCTAGTTTGCAGACCAGGCTGACTTTGGCGGATACGCGCCGGCGCCCGCGCGCGCTTCACGCGATCGGGACATACTGGCGCGCTGCGGATTTGCCTGAACCGGGTTCGGGCTGCAGTACATACGGATGGCCGGCCGGGCTGCAAGTCCCGCCCGCCGGCAAACAGAGGTGAAAGTGACAACGAAGATTACCGGTGCCGCGGCACTCAACGAGAGCGTGGGCAGCACGGACGTCCTCACCGAAGGCCGGCGCCAGGAAGCGCTGCTGACGGCGGAAGCCCTGCAGAGCGCGATCTTCAACAGCGCGAATTTCTCCAGCATCGCCACCGACGCCAAAGGCGTGATCCAGATTTTCAACGTTGGCGCCGAGCGCATGCTGGGCTACGCGGCCGCCGACGTGATGAACCAGATCACGCCGGCCGACATCTCCGACCCGCAGGAGGTGATCGCGCGCGCCCAGGCGCTGTCGGTCGAGCTCGGCACGCCGATCACGCCCGGCTTCGAGGCGCTGGTGTTCAAGGCGTCGCGCGGCATCGAGGACATCTACGAGCTGACCTACATCCGCAAGGACGGCAGCCGCTTCCCGG
>CAYYFR010000110.1:0-18416 GCA_964470865.1 uncultured Burkholderiales bacterium
AAGAACGAGATCGACCGCTGGACGCCGATCGTCAAGGCAGCGGGGATCAAGGTCGAGTAAGGAGACATTGAACCAGGCCGCAGGTCACGTTCGCTCTTGAAACTCCATCAACCAATGCCGCACCGACTGAGGAAACTTCACATGAGAACCCCCCAGGCAAACCGCCAGCGCCGCGCCCTCATGCTGGCTGCCGCTGCCAGCCTGTTGCCGGGCCGCGCATTTGCCCAATCGGGCGCCTGGCCCAATCGGCCGATCCGCATCATCGTCTCCTACGCGCCCGGCGGGGTCACCGACATCATCGCCCGTGCGGTCGCGCAACCGCTGGGCGAGGCACTGGGCCAATCGGTGATCGTCGAGAACCGCCCGGGTGCGGCCGGCGTGATCGGCACCGAGATGGTGGCTGCCGCGCCGGCGGACGGCTACACGCTCCTGATGTTCGTCGACGGCAACTCGATGATGCCCACCGCCATCAAGAACATCAAGCACGACCCGGTCAGGAGCTTCACCCACATCAGCCTTCTGGGGCGCGGCTCGCTGGTGCTGGTGGCCCACCCCAGCCTGCCGGTGGCAAGCCTGGCGGAGGTGATCCGCTATGGCAAGGCCAACCCGAGCGCGCTGTCTTTCGCCACGCCGGGAAAAAGCGGCCCGCAGCACCTGGCCTTCGAGAGCATCAAGGCGAGCGCCGGCTTCAACGCCGAGCACATTCCCTACAAGGGCGGCGGCCAGGCGATCGTCGATGTGGTCGCCGGCCAGGTCAAGCTCGGCATGCTCGGCATGGCACCGGCGTTGCCGCACATCAAGGCCGGCAAGTTGAAGGCTTTGGTGGTCACCTCGCGCGAGCGCTCGAAGCTGCTGCCCGACGTACCGACCGTGCACGAAGCCGGCATAGCAGGCTTCGAGATGGCGCAATGGCAGGGCATGGTGGCGCCGGCGGGCTTGCCGCCGGAGATCACCGCGCGCCTGCACACCGAGCTGCTCAAGGCGATGCGCCTGCCGGCGGTGATCGAAAAGCTCTCGGCCATCGGCATGGACAACGCGGTGAGTGCCACCCCGCAGGAATTTACCCAGATGATCGGGCGTGAAACCAGTCGCTGGCCGGATGTGTTCAAGGCCGCCGGCATACAAGCAGAGTAGGCATGGCCAAAAAAACCAACATCGTTTTCATCACCTCCGACCAGCAGCGCGCCGATTGCTACGGCTTCGAAGGCCGTCGCGTCAGAACCCCGCACCTGGACGAAATGGCGCGTTTCGGCACCCGCTTCTCGGCCGCCATCACCCCCAACCTGGTGTGCCAGCCCTCGCGCGCCTCGATCCTCACCGGCCTCCTGCCGCTCACCCACGGCGTGTCGGACAACGGCATCGACCTGCCGCCGGCGGTCGGCGCGGCGGGATACGGCGGCACCTTGTCGAACGCCGGCTATGCGACCGCGCTGATCGGCAAGGCGCACTTCAATACCTCGCACTGCTTCGAACCCACCGGCACGCCGGAATGCACCGTGAGTTGCGCCAATTATCCGGCGCACTGGCACGGACCCTACATGGGGCTGGACCATGTGGAGCTGATGCTCGAAGGCCACAACATGTTCCCGCCGATGAAGCCGCCGCTGGGCCACGCCTACGAGCGTTGGTACCACGCCGACGGCCGCGGCGAAGAGCGTACCGCGCGGTATCGCAAGCAACTGCCGCCGATCAGCGACGCCCACGAAACCTTCAATTCGGGCCTGCCGGTGGCCTGGCACAACTCGACCTGGATCGGCAATCGCAGCATCGACTACCTGCGCCTGCACCGCGACAGCCCGTTTTGCCTGTGGGCCTCGTTTCCCGACCCGCACCATCCTTTCGATGCGCCCGATCCGTGGTGCTACATGCATCATCCGGACGAGGTCGAACTGCCGGTGCATGGCGAGATGGACCTGGAGCGGCGCCCCTGGTGGCACCGCGCCGCGCTCGAGGGCACGCCGAAAATGGCCAATCAACGCCTGCGCGCCTTCCGCGAAAAATCCTCGCGCACACCGAAGCAAAGCGAAGCGCAGATGCGCGCGCTGATCGCCAACTACTACGGCATGATTTCGCTGATCGACCATCAGGTCGGGCGCATCCGCATTGCCTTGCAGGACCTGGGCCTGAAGGAAAACACGCTGATCGTCTATTCGACCGACCATGGCGACTGGCTGGGCGACCACGGCTTGTTGCTCAAGGGACCGATGGCCTACGAAGGCCTGTTGCGGGTGGGCATGCTGTTCGAAGGTCCGGGGGTGCCGGAAAACAAGGTGGTGGCCGACCCGGTCTCGACCCTCGACCTGCCGGCGACCTTCTGTGATTATGCCGGCGTGACCCTGCAGGGCAAGGTGCACAGTCGCAGCCTGAAGCCGCTGATCGAGACCGATGGCGCGTCGCGCGATTTCGCGCTTTCCGAATGGGACCTGCGCGCATCGCGCTGCGGCGTTGACCTGGCCCTGCGCACGGTGCGTACCAAAACCCGCAAGCTCACCCTGGAGAAGAACAGCGGCGCCGGCGAGCTCTACGATCTCGCCCAAGACCCGCACGAGATGCACAACCGCTTCGGCGATCCCGCCTATGCGAAGGTGCAGCGCGAAATGATGGACATGATCGCCAGCCGCCCGGACGACGCCTGCGAACCGTTGCCGCAGATCGGCATGGCATGAAGCCATCATTGGGCAGGCCATGATGCTGCGCGCAGGAGTGATCGGACTGGGGGCGATGGGCGGGGGGCATGGCACTTAATCTGGCTGCTGCCGGCGTGGTGGGGATTCCGGCGGTGATCCAGATCGTCGCGGCAATGGTGCAGCAGGTGGTGCTGGGCAGTGATCCCTGCAGAGTGGCACTGGCCTAGGCCGCAACGCGGGCAGATGTCGAGTTGCAGCGGGCGCAGGCCCGCTTTGTTCTTTGTTCCCAATCAGGCAAGACATGAAACGCCCCAACATTCTCCTCATCACCTCGGACCAGCAACGCGCCGACTGCTACGGCTTCATCAACCCGGCATTGAAGACGCCGCACCTGGATGCCCTGGCACGCGATGGCACGCATTTCTCGGCTGCCATCACGCCCAACCTTGTGTGCCAGCCCTCGCGCGCCTCGATTCTCACCGGGCTTCTTCCCCTGACCCATGGTGTGTGGGACAACGGCGTCGACCTCGACCCACAGGTGGGCGAGGCGGGCTTCGCCGGCGCGCTGGGCGGCGGTGGCTATGCCACCGCGCTGATCGGCAAAGCCCACTTCGCCACCAAGTCGACGTTCGCAGCCACCGGCACGCCGGAAGACCGCTTCAACGGCAAGCTGTATGACGATGGCTGGAAGGGGCCCTACATGGGCTTTGCGCACGCGGAACTCGCGGTACTGGGGCATTTCAACCGCCTGCGGCCGTGGCTGCGCCCGGTGGTGGGGCATTACGAGCGCTGGTTCCTCGAACGCGGCCGCGACGAGGAAGCGCTGGCGCTGTGGAACGCCGCGCTTGAAGCGGAAATCGGCGCGGCGCAAACCTGGCATTCGGCCCTGCCCGTGGCCTGGCACGGCAGCACCTGGACGGCCGATCGCAGCATTGCCTGGCTGCGCGGGCGTGACGCGGAGAAACCGTTCTGCATGTGGGCTTCGTTCGGCGACCCGCATCATCCCTTCGATTGCCCGGCGCCGTGGAGCGGCCTGTACCGGCCGCAGGAGATTATCCTGCCCAGGCACCGGGTGCCCGACCTGGAGCGCCGGCCGTGGTGGCACAAGGCCGCGCTCGAAGGCGAACCGCAGCTGGCCGATCCGGTGATGAAGCGCTTTCGCACCCAGGGCTCGCGCGTGCCGCCGCAAACCGATGAGCAGTTGCGCCACATGACCGCCAACTACTACGGCATGATCTCCTTGCTCGACCACAGCGTCGGGCGCATTCTCGATTGCGTGCGCGATCTCGGGCTGGAACGCGACACTCTGGTGGTCTTCACCACCGACCACGGCGAACTGCTCGGCAACCACGGCCTCTACCTCAAGCACCCGATACCCTACGAAGACCTGCTGCGCATCGGCTTGATCATGCGCGGGCCCGGCGTGACCGCCGGCGGCCGTGTTACCGAAGTGGTCTCCACCCTCGACCTGGCGCAGACCTTCCAGCAGGTGGCCAATGTGCCGGCGCGCTTGCCGCAGCAGGGCGAGAGCCTGATGGCCCTGGCCGGTGGCGCCGACGCGCCGCGCCGCGGCGCCTGGAGCGAATGGCATGTGCACCCTTCGCGCTGCGGCGTGGCGCTCAAGCTGCGCACGGTGCGCAGCAAAACCCACAAATGCACCTTCGAGCTCGATTCAGGCGCCGGCGAGCTCTACGACCTGGTCAACGACCCGGAGGAAATGCACAACCGCTTCGACGACCCCGCATACAAGGGCGTGCGCGAGGAATTGACGCAAATGATGCACGCGCGGCCGGGAACCATCCGCGCTGCGCTGGCCGAACCGATCGGCATGGCATGAAGATGCGCGCCGCAGGAAACAGCATGCGCTTCATGCGGGTGGCGGCTGCGCTTGCCTGCCTGATCGGCGCGGCGCTTGCGCAGGCGCAGGCGTGGCCGACCAAGCCGATCCGCATCATCAATGGCAATGCGCCGGGCGGCAGTGCGGACGTGTCGGCGCGCGTGGTCAGCGAAATGGTAGCGCGTGCACTCGGTCAGCCATTTGTCATCGAGAGCCGTCCCGGCGCCTCTGGCGGCATTGCAATGGATGCGGTGGCACGCGCCGCGCCGGATGGCTACACCCTCCTGATCGGCTCCGATTCGTCGTTGTATCAGCCGATCTTGAAGCCCGCGCTGCCCCACACGATCGAGAAGAACTTCAGCCCCATCGTGATCCTCACCAGCCAGCCGCTGGTACTGGCTGTGCATGCGTCGCTCAAGGTCAAGACAGCGGCTGAACTGGTGGCACGAGCGAAGAGCTCGGCGGCGCCGCTGCCTTATGCAACCCCCAGCGCCGGCGGCACCCAGACAGTCGCCGGCGCCGCGTTTGCCCGCGTTGCCGGCATCACGCTGACCAACATCCCCTACAAGGGCGGCGGGCAGGCGGTAGGCGACCTTGCCAGCGGGCAGGTGCCGGTCGGCGTGCTGGGCTCGGCGCCGCTGATTCCGTTTGCGCGCGGAGTAGCGGCCCGGGTCGCGCCGGGTCGCCGGCAGCGGCATGGCTTCACGCACAATCGACGGCGCATGTGTAGCGGACGTTGGCGGGTTGCCCGCTTCCTCGGAAGTCGCCACTGCAATGCTTTAGCGATTGCACCATTGCTTCTCGCAAGGCATTCTGTCCTTGTCGCCGTCCATCTTCACGCCGGGACAGTTCCTGAGAAAGCAGGTCGCCTCTGCGCAGGACGTCATTTGCGAGCAGTAGGTTCGGCCGTCGCATTTGTATTGGCCTGCGGCTTCAGAGTCGCGCCTGGATGCGGGCGAAGAGTTTGAGCGTGTGGCACCCGGAGACCCCTGCGGTGCCACGTCCACAGTAGGGTGTGTGCGCATGGCGAAAGGCCCGTCAGAAATTTAGCGCTCATGCCGTTGATGAGTCCCACTTATACTTCATTGGCAGTGCACGGTTCCAGGGCGCAACGCCGGGTTGTGCGGCAAGCAAAGCGAGTCCGAACCAAGGCCGGGTTCGCCGTCTGTTTCACGAAGCCACTCGTTCTTGCAATGCTTCCTGGGCCAGAGTATTGATGCTCTTGCCCTGAGCCTGCGCCTCGATCGCAAGCCTCTCATGCAACTCGGGAGGAATGCGAAGGTTGAACTTGCCCGAGAAGTGGCGCCGCGGCTCAAGGCCCTTCTCCTTGCACACCTCAAGAAAGACCTGGAGTGACTTCTTGAATTCGGCACGGAGTTCCTTTGGATTCTTGCCGTAGAAATCAGCGCCTCCGTTCAAGCCAAGAATCTCGCCACGGAACAGATCAAGCTCTTCGTCGTACTCGATCTTCGCGCGATACCCGTCAATGGTCATTACATTCATGGTTCAACTCCGTGTTGCTCCAGCCATTTGCGGATGCTCGCTACGGCACCCTTGTCGGTGTTCGGTGACGGATGCGGTCGATGAAAAACGCGAACCTCCTCAAATAAGACAACCGCTACTCGACTGCCTTCTCGCTCACTCACCTCGGCGCCCAGTTCGACCAACAGCGCTTCGACATCGCGCCACTGAATATTGCCGCTCTCGGGCGAGCGAAAATCAGCTCAAGGGTGCGCTGGTGCTTCCGCTTCATTTCCGTATGGTACCAGAATTCGGTACTGTACCGATTGAAGGGTGCAGACCGCTAACGTCTACACCCGCCGGCGCGCGGGCGCGATGATTGAATGAATGAAGCACGCTGCTTTACGCGCGCCCGATTGGGGCGTGTGGTTCGGCGTCATTGCAGGTTCCTGCGCCGACTGATCTCGGTCAGAATGTCCACCAGCCTCCCGGAGCGAACGTCCGCGCCGGCGACGCCATAGATCTCGCCGATGCGCTTCCAAATTGCGACGCTGTCCGACGACCCTATTTCTGTGAAATCGCGGACGTCTGACTCATCGCTAATCACATACTCGCCCGATTCAAGCTCGAATATCTGTTCCATGAATTCGTCTGCAAGTTGCGCGAACTCCGCGACGCGCTGCGTCGACGCGAACGTGATCTTCTTGAATTTGAAGAGCCCCCTCGCGATGACCTTTCCGTCTTTACTCATTTTCGTAGCGTCGGTAGCGTTTGTGGCGCCGAACGTAGAAGTCAGCGGGACTCCGGCAGCTTTAGCGCCGGAGGCGCCGCTGGACTGCCGGCTCGGGTCGCTGCATTCGCGGTTCGAAGCCAGTCCATTACAAGCTTGGCGTCCGAATCCGACGGAAATACAGGATAGAAGAAATGTGCAACTCTGCCCCGATGCAAGATCATTGTCAGTCGCTTGGTGAGCTCCATTCCGCCGAACACGAAGGTTGGCAAGCGTAGCGCATAGACTAGGCGCAAGGACTCGTCGCTTAGTAGCGGGAATGGCAAGTGAAGACGGCTGGCGGCTTCACTTTGGTACTCAATATTTTGCGTGCTCAAGCCATAGACATTCGCACCCAAGTCTGAAAGCTCGGCGAAATGGTCCCGATACGAGCACGATTGTGGAGTACATCCTCTTGCCCCCGGGATCGCGTTCCAGGCGTCGACGCCGCCCTGCGGTTCTTGATCTGGCCGCCCGGTTCTTGGGTAGCAGTAGACGACAGTCCAATTGGACCGCTCGGTTGACAAATCGATGACGAAACCTGTGGTTGCTGGAAGTGCGATGGAAGGCACCTCCATTCCTGCAAGGTGATCGCAAGCGCCGTCGTCTTCGGGTACGGGCAAGGACTTTGGAACTTCGTAGAGGTTGTCTGTTCGCATGTCAAGGATGAGATTGAGTACCGCGAGGGAGAAATCGTACCGGAACTGTGATTCGCAGAGGATGGCTGGACCTCTCTGTGGCCTAACGAAAAGCGTTCATCCGCCATGAGGCGAAGGTGAGAAGCAGGCGAAGGGTCATCGCGGTGGATAAACGCTGTCGGACTGAATCGCGGGTTTAAGGGCGGGGTTTGGGGATTGTAAGCAAAGCGTGGCCGCCTGACGGGGGGCAGGAGGTTCGGAGTAGCGCGCCTCGATGCCCCAAACGCGCACGACCAGGGAGAATCGACGCGCGGGACACGGTGCGCGAACCGATTCGAGTCCGCGCGAGCACCGGGTCCCGCAGCCGGCGCGCAGGTTCCCGAGACACACAGGTAGTCGCTGTGTGACGGATCGGCAAGGCAGGTCTCTGAAGTCGCCTCATGCCGGTGGCCCGGTGGAAAGTCTGGACATATACGCCGGTCCAAGTGGCGCCAGAGCGGCGGCGAAGCGCAGGCGCCGGTTCTCGCATTTCGAACAGCGCGTGATATCCGCCTGCGCCACCCGGGTCATGAAATCCGCCACTTATTCCAGCACAGCGGGTTGCGGCGCGGGCATGTCGAACAGCGTCCGGCAGAGCCCCAGTTTCGCTGCCTTGTGGCCACTGGCCAGCAAACCATAGTGCCGAATCCGCTTGAATCATTTCGGCAGCGCATGCATGAAGAAGCGCCGGATGAACTCGGGCGCCGGCAACGAGGTGAGGCGGCCTGCCTTCGGACGCTGCGCATGGCGCACCCGGAACGACACCACACCGTCGGTGAGGCCGGTGAGGCCGGTAATGCGGTGGTTCGAGACCGCCACCTTGTGCCTATAGTGCGCCAGATAGTCCAGCACCTGCACCGGCCCGCCCGGCGCCGGCTTCGCGTACAGCCACCCAGTCATGCCGTACCACGCCGCCAACATGGCTGTCCAGGCGGGTCCGTCGAGTTCGTTGCGGCCGGGTGCCGGGGCGAATCTCCCTTGCGCGTAGTTCTGCCTGAGCGCCGCCACGAACTTGCCGCGAAACACCCTCGATAGCGCCTTGACCGGAAACAGAAAGCTGCGGCGCGGGCTGACCCAGTCGCCGGTGTCGGTCAAGGCGCCACCGGCGACCAGCGCGTGCAGATGAAGATGGCGCGCCAGTTCCTGGGTCCAGGTGCGCGTAAGCGGCGCCCGACACCGGGCGCAAGCGATGGCGTACCAAACGGCGCAGGAAGAGTACGGGCAGCGCGGGTGGCAAGGTAGGTAGCGACGGCACAAGCGGCTATCTGTTCAACCAGACGGCGCTGGCCAAGATGTTCCGGGTGGAGATGCTGGCGGCGCTCGACGCCGCCGGCTGGGACTTGCCGGGCCGCGCGCCTAAGCAATGGGTAGTCGATTGCAAGTCGGTTGGCAGCGGCACATCGGCGATCATCTATCTGGGGCGCTATCTGTACCCGAACGTGATCCAGGAGAAGGATATCGTTGCCTGCACGGACGGGCAGGTGACCTTGCGGTATCGGGACGCCAAGACAGGCACGAGTGAACGCCTGACCGTGCGCGGCGCGCAGTTTCTCTGGCTGGCCCTGCAACGCGTGCTGCCGAAGGGGTTCCGACGTGCGCGCAACTTCGGGTTCCTGCATCCGAACTGCAGGCGTCTGATCGCGCTCTTGCAGCTGCTGCTGAGGCTCGTTGCCGTTCGCGCATCGGAATGGGTCAGGCCACGCCCGCCGATCCTGTACGTCTGCTGCGGGGCGGTGATGAAAGTCGTGCGGACGCGAATCGCGGCGACGATCGCCGGAAAACCCGTCGCATCGCTTGCCGCCGGAGGCGCGTGCTGATCGTGTGAGCGACGCGTCATCGATGGTTGGCGGGACGTCAGCGCCAATGAGCTGAGGCAGCGGCTCGTCCCCAGTCGACGTGGATCAATGCGCGATTGCCGGATTCCGGCTTGGCTTGCCGCAATGGTGGGTTTGTTGTGCGTAGTCGAGCAAACCTTCAACTCGAAGAAGCGTTTCTGCGGGAGAATTTCACGGATGTATTTTCTACGGCGCACCGAGCTTCGCGGCGCCTCGACCGGGCTCCTCCAACAATCGGTTCGGATCGTGGCTACGCGCGACCTAACCTTGGTCGTTAGGCCGAAGCGTCCCGAAACGCACGAAGGACTGCATTCATGCGCGTTTGATAGCCTGAACCTTGAGCCTTGAACCACTCTAGAACGTCTTGGTCAAGTCGCAACGAAACCAGTGCTTTCGAAGGTGCGGATTTAAGCCCGCGACGAACGATGCCACGAACGATGTGCTTCACATCGGCCTCAGGATGTTCGTCGGTTGGGACACCCTTGGCCTCGGTGGAGCGCAGGCGCGCCCAGTCAGTCCTGGACTTGAGAGAAGTAGAGGTTGGCTTCACGCTTCGTTGCTTTGCGGAAGGAGATGATGCGGATTTCATCGTCGGTCTCCGTGTGGACTATTGAAACCGGGACGCCAGAAAGTAGACCAAGCGTCTCGAACCGTTGTTCCTCGTAGGCGAAGCGCACGTCCTGGAAGGTGAAAGTGAACCCCTCGATGACTGATGGGGCATCAACGAAGTCAAGGCCATGTTCCTTGATGTTGACTGCACGCTTGCGCTCAGACCAAGCGAACTGCATTTACGTAGTGTAGCTACAAAACAGGTTGACCGAGAGCGTGTGTGGCTGCGGCGGCCCAACCCTTCACGTTCACCCGCGGCCCTGCCGGAGCGGCGAAGCTGCGGAGGCAGGGAAGTCGGGGTCAGCGTGTGGTTATCCTGCAGTGCGCGCAGGTAGCCGTCTCACTCATAGTGCGTCCACATTCGGAGTACGCGCACCGTCTTCTGCTTGGGAAAGACCTCGTAGACAAGGCGGTTGTGAATATTGATTCGTCGCGAGTAGGCGCCCGCAAGGTCACCGACTAGCTTCTCGAAGGGAGGTGGATTCTGCAGTGGGTCTACCTGTAGAACCGCAAGCAATTCCTCAGCCTTTGGTCTGAGTCTGGCAGCCTTCAGCTTCTTGGCGTCTTTGAGCGCTTGCTTCGAATAGACGAGAACCCAAGTCACCAGCGAAGCTCCTTTGCGCTGGTAGCGAGCGGTTCGGCCATAGCATTGCGGATCGACTTGCGCATGCCAGGAACCGAAAGCAGATGCAACGTTTCTTGAATTGCCTTCCAGTCTTCCTCGGACACCAGAACGGCCGAGCAACGCTTGCCAGCGATTAGGACGGGTTCATGAGATTCAGCGGTCTGGTCAATTAGGCGATAGAGATTCGCTCGTGCTTCACTGGCAGTGAGGATGGTCATGGTCGGCTCCTGGCAAAGTCTGGATAGTACGCTAAACCGTACGTTCGCGCAAGTCGCTGGTGCCTGCAGCGGCTGACGTTGGCGCTCAGGGGCGCACGGACACCGCGCTAACAAAGCAAGACACTGGTATTCCGCGCGGCCCCTGCAACCGCCTGTTCGGGGCCGACAGCTGCCGATGCCGGTCATTCCGGATTTCGCGGCACGGCATGCGGGTCTCGCGCATCGGCGCGGAGGTTGATCCCATCCGATGTCCTCGTTACTTCCCAGGTCCCGATCAATCTCTCGTCATCTCCGAAGAGCGCGCGTTTACGGGCGATCAGTGGTTCCATGAGCTGGGCGAGTTCGGGCTTATCGGCCATCAGGCTTCGAATCTCGTCGAGAAAGTGGTTGTCGTTGAGCACATCCGCGAAGACCACCGCATTCCAGGCAGTGCAGGCAATGTGTAACGCCTCCTTGGCTCGCTGTTCACGCGCGTTGCGCGGCAGCTCATGAAGCAAAGGCGCCGCGAAGTCAAGGAAGGTCTCGGAGATCTTCCGCTCGGGATACGACAATTTTGAAGTACGGGCGTCCCTCTCGCCCTCAGTGCCCCGAACGTGTTGGTGAGCGGTGGCCCAGCGTGGTGCTCGCGTCCGCAACAACGCTGGCGGCCCATCCGTTCCACCTGAAATTAGGCATCACTCGTTGCCCGCCGCATCGGCTTCAGGCTGGAACGTCTGGCCTTTGGAAGAGTAGTGCTGGTTGGGCCAAGTTACCGCGCCAAACAGAATGCCTACTCGATTGAAATAATGCACGTTCCGAAGCCCGCGAAAAACGCCGTGGTCGAGATAGGAGATAGGGGTTCAAGCCGAAAATGCCCTTACGTCCATTCTCAATTTCGACATAAATCCGGAAGTCCGGCAGCGGCTTGACAGTTTTCACATCCCAATACATGGCGACCTCCTCAAAGTGGTGCGATTTTGTAAGGGTTCTCGCCACTGACGGCGAGTTTCCAATCGGCCATGAGTTCGTCGCGATGGAGTTCTATCCACGCCTGCACCAGCCGAAATTGCTTGCGAGGCAAGTCACCTGCAAAAATCTCCCCCGTCTCCGAGACCAACGGAGGCCTCGAATTCAGCATACTTGGCGTCAATGTGCGGCAGATTGTGGTGTTGGTTGTCGATCAGGTACAGGCGAATGATGATGCCGTAGAACATGGAAATGATGACCATGCTGTTGTTCTCCTCGTGAGCTATTGGCGGCAGTTTATGCAATGAATTGTCGGCCTGGATCTGACTTTTCTGAAGATTCGAGCCTGACCCTTTTTGTTGTTCGTCTAAATCTGCGGCACTCATTCGCAGGACGGGTACTGTTCCGGGTCAGGTCCACGGCGCTCAATGACCCGCAGATATCGGACCCCTGGTTCTGGCGCGTGGACCCTACGATTCTTCCGAATCTCGAACCTCCACGAAGAGCCGAAATCGAAGATGTAGTACAACTTCAGGCTGCCCAGAGGGTACACGTCACGGAGTTGTATCCTTGAGTATGCTGCCTCGTCCCAATCCTCTGAGCCGTATCGCACCTTGCGGTGTCGATAATTTCTTCCCGCGTGAAAATCGTAAAGATGATCTTTATCGAACGATACCGCGCCTTGAATCGCGAAATGAAGATCCTCAAGTGTAGCGTCGTCCTTGATCTCGATAACGCGCCCGCACTCGGCCTGCAGGTATGGGCCGACGATGCATTCAACGGTCGGGGTGTAAATCATCGAGGATCGCTTTGCGCTGTTGACATCGAACGGACTACCGGTTCCCTTCCTGGCGCCCTCTAACGTTTGAGTTCAGGGCCGTCGTCCCTGCAACGATTCGTTAGGCGTCAAGGTGGTCGAGCGGCTTGCCGGGTGCGAGCTCCATCATCAGCCCTTCATCCAGCCAAACGTCCATCAGCCCCGGCCATCGCCAGCCATGTGGGAGGCCAACCTGCTTGCAGGCTACTTCAATGGCTTCTGCCGTCATGGGTACAACCAGGTTCACGTGTGACCCGGCTCCGGTTGCCACGCCCCCTTCAACGCGGACAAACCGGGGACGTGCGTTTCCGTCAACCGGTGCGAGCCTGATGTTGCGTGGGTAGATCTCAATGAACTCAAATTCCCAGCCCACGCGATCACTAGAAAGAAAACAGACCCACGCTCCATCGTGGGGTGGGAAAGGGGCGATCTGGCCACCGATAAGAGCTGCCAAGGCCGAAGCGGCAGCTTTAGGATCGTGGGCGTAAACCGAGACATGCCCAATTCGAGGCCAGGCGGCGTTCATAGACCATCCTTTGGAAGGTCTAGAACCGCAGCGGCACCGTAAGGATTGTCAACCAAGTACACCCAGATGCCGTTTGGCAACCGCTGCATGATGTCACTGGAAGTGCCATTCATATCTAGCTCCACACCATCGGGCGTTGTGGCTTTGAGGGTCCATTCATCTAGCCATGCTGCAATCTCGCCTGTTTCAAACGACACGCTGCGCTGAGCCTGTAAATCTGGTCTCATTGCGCATAACAATTCCAAGGCCTTGCGTATTTCAGACTTGCCTTTGACGAAATTTCCGGGTTGGGAAACATATACGGCATCGTCATGAAAGGAGCTTAGAGCGCCCTCAATATCGCCGTTGCGGACACAGTTTTGAAAATACCGTGCTGTCCCGAGAATTGTCGTTCTATCAAATATTGCGCTCATTTTGTTCTCCTTGATTTGGACTGGCATTTTGGCTGTGGTGGCTTGGGATCTCACGTCCTTAACGCAAAATTGTGCGGCGAGCGCGGCACGTCCGAACGAATGCCGGGTTGAACGAATGCCGGGTTGGACGAAGCCGCTACGTGGAGGAAACACAACCGACGGTCTCGCGAATTAATCTGCACGTTCACTCCCCGATATCCGAGGCAGCGATTGTGCAACCATTCGCGAGGAAACGCCACCATGACCACCGCAGCCAACACGGCATCGAAAGCCCACTTCGAGCGGCAGTACCAAACCCATCTCAAGCACCTCAAGCGGAAGGGCGTGCAATCGAAGACCATCGACGCCTACTCTCGCGCCATTCGCCGTATCGGCGTGCATTTCGATCGCGAGATCGACAGCCTGACCGAAGCGCAACTGACCGACTGCTTCAGCGAGCTGATCGCGATGGACGCAGTGGCGGCTGCTGGCCTGGGCGCATCAACGGGTGATCTACGACCTGCTGCTGCGCTGCGCTTGGGAAACCCTGCACACATTCAGCCGCAACGACCGACAACTGCAGGGCCCCCCCGGCGGCATCGCGGTATTGCATACCAGTACGCGCCGGTTGGACTATCACCCACATGCCCATCTCGTCGTGGCGACGGCGGCGCTCGACGCCGAGCGCAAGCGATGGCGCACCAAACGGCGCAGGAAGAGGTCGGGCAGCGCGGTTGGCAAGGCAGATAGCGGTGGCACCGGCAGCTATCTGTTCAACCACAAGGCGCTGGCCAACGTGTTCCGGGCGAAGATGCTGGCGGCCATCGCCGTCGCCGGCTTGGCCTTGCCTTGCCGCACGCAGAAACAATGGGTGGTCGATTGCAAGTCGGTCGGCAGCGGCACTTCTGCCCTCGTCTATCTGGGGCGCTATCTTTACCGCGGCGTGATCCAGGAGAAGGATATCGTCGCCCGCAAGGACGGGCAGGTGACGTTCCGGTATCGCGATGCGAAGTCTGGCAAGCATGAGCACCGGACTGTGCCCGGCGCGCAGTTCCACTGGTTGGTGCTGCAGCACGTGCTGACCAAGGGTTTCCGGCGTGCGCGCAACTTCGGGTTTCTGCGTCCGAACTGCAAACGCCTGATCGCGCTGTTGCAGGTGCTGCTGAGGTGATGAAAATCGTGCGGACACGAATCGCAGCGGCAATCGTCAGAGAACCCTTCGCACCGCTTGCCGCCGGAGGCGCGTGCTGATCAGGTGAGCGAGGCGTCATCGACGGTTGGCGGGACGTCAGTGTCCATGAGTTGAGGGCGCGGCTCGCCAACAGATGACGTGGATCGATGCGCGATCGCCGGATTCCGGCCTGGCTTGCCGCAATGGTGAGCGTGTGGTGCGCGATTGGGCGCATGCTCAACCCGGAGAGGCGTTTTTCCAGGGAAGTTTCACGGATGTAGTTGCTACGGCCCGCTGAGCTTCGCGGCGCCTGGACGGGGCTCGCCCAACAATCGGTTCGGATCGTGGCTTCGCATGATCTACCCTTGGTCGTTGGGCCTCAGTGCGACTGGCCTTGGTAAATTGTGTACCGCGATAACGAGAGGTACACACCGTGCGAACCAACATTGAGATTGACGACAAGCTGCTGAAAGATGCGCTGCGCTACACAGGCGCGAAGACAAAACGTGAGGCTGTGGAACTCGGTTTGTTGAAACTGGTGCAGTTGGGCAAGCAGATTGAAGTACGAAAGATGCGAGGTAAGCTTCAGTGGGAAGGCGACCTTGAGGCGATGAGGACTGACAAGTGATTCTTGTTGACTCAAGCGTCTGGATAGACTTCTTCCGTGGCAAAGACACCCCACAGGTTGAGCATCTTGACGCACTCTTTGCGCAGGAGCGAATCGCGGTGGGTGATCTCATTGCGGCGGAAGTTCTGCAGGGCTTTCGCTCGGAGCGCGACTTCAACCAAGCTAGGAGGACGCTCGAGACGTTCGAGTTTGTTGATCTGGGCGGTAGCGATATTGCAATCAAGGCTGCGAAGAACTTCAGAGCACTTCAAGCGCTTGGGTTCACGGTTCACAAGACCATCGACACAATCATTGCCACCAAGTGTATTGATGCTGGGTACGCGTTGCTTCACGCCGACCGCGACTTTGAGCCCTTCCGTGCACACCTGGGGCTTAGGGTAGCGTTTTCTGAGGCCTAACTTGAAAGCTGTGCGGCTGGGCGCCGCGGGCGGCCAGTCCGAACGTGCGCCGGGTTGGGCCTACCGGTGCTTGAAAAACTCGTCGATAGTGAGACCGATTTCTTTGGCGATCTGCCGGAGTAGCGTAGGTGCGATATCGCGCCTTTGATCGAAGGGGATACCCACCTGACCGACCAGACCAAGCATCACGCGATTGAACGCATCAATGGCTTGATGGATGGCTTCGCCATCACCTGGGGCGAAGTCAAATGATCCGCCTGGCCTCAATGATCGACACCTTCTCGACGGGCTTCCTCGCGCAAGACCGGGACAAGCGGACGTCCGGCCATAGGCAGGCACTGGCGGCGCTGCCGCACCGCGGCCAGCGCGAAGATGCAGGTGCAGTGCACCGGATGTGCGCATCAAACCCGCCTGATCGCGCTCTTGCAGGTGCTGCTGAAGTTCGTTCCCGTTCGCGCAGCGGACTGGATCAGGCCGCGCGCTGCAATGCTGTGTACCTGCTGCGGGGCGGTGATGAAGATCGTGCGCACGCGAATCGCGGCGTCGTTCGCCGGGGGCCTGCCGATCCCGCTTGCGGTTCAGGAAGCCAACTGATCATGTGAGCGCAAGACCTTCGATGGTTGGCCGGACTTCAGCGTTCACAAGCTGAGGGCGAGGCTCGCCGGTGGTTGGCGTGAATCAGTGCGCTATCGGCGGATTTGAGCTTGGCCTGCCGCAATGGCGGGCTTGCGGTGCGCGTTCTGGCGTACCTTGAACTCGAAGAAGCGTTTCTTCGGGTGGATTTCTCGGATGTATTTTCTACGGGGCGGTGCGAGCGCGCGCTCCGGGACCGGGCTCGTTCAACAATCGGTTCAGATCGTGCCTTCGCACAATCTGACCTTGGTCGTTATGCGACGTTCTGCATCTTGTTGGCGTAGTCGCGACCTGACGTTGGGGGCGGCAGTAACTTGCCGTCTTGGTGGTAAAGAGCGATTGTTTCTTCAACGATTTGGCACAGCTGTTCGAAAACGGCCTTTTCATCCGGACCGTGGCAACCACCGTAGATTAGACCCGGTGAGCTTCCGACAAAGCACTGATCCTCGGCTGACCACTCGACAATTTTTGCGTACCTTGTGCTTTCGTTCATGGCTTTGACTCCTCGATGCTGCGTTTTACAGCGCGGATTTGGTATTGCTTTGCATCCTCGCCAAGTGCTCCCGATCTTGTGATCGGTTTCGAAAGTCTCGGGTGGACAAAGTTCCGGTGGCTGCCTCTTCCGCCGCGATTGACGAAACCGGCGCGTTCGAGTTCAGCGACAAGTTCTTTTATCTTCTGAGGCACGAAATCTCCGTTGAATGATTAGTCGCATAACGTTGGCGCTCAGCGGACGGACAAAGCGCAGCTTTGGCCGATCCGCTTGAGCGAGCGGTTGGACGAAGCCGCTACGCGGAGGAAACCCAACCGGCGGTCACGCGAATTATTCTGCACCCTCACTCCCCGACTTTCCAGGAATTGATTGTGCAACCATTCGCGAGGAAACGCCACCATGACTGCATCAACCGCCGCACCCGTATCGACCGCACACTTCGACCAGCAATACCAAACCCATCTCAAGCACCTCAAGCGGAAAGGCCTGCAACCGAAGACCATCGACGCCTACTCGCGCGCCATCCGGCGCATCGGTTTGCGTTTCGACTACCAGATCGACAGTCTGACTGAGGTGCAACTGACCGACTACTTCACCGAACTGATCGCGTCGCACTCCTGGAGCGCAGTCAAGCTCGACCTGTATGGACTGAAGTTCTTCACCATGCATGTCCTGCGCAAACCCTGGGTGGCGCCGGGGCTGATCAAGCCGCCGCGCGCCCCGCGCTTGCCCGACGTCATCACCATCGAGGAAGCGCGGCGCATCTTCACCGCCACCTGCGTGCTCAGCTACCGGATGTTCTTCTTCACCCTCTATAGCCTCGGCCTGCGCCTGGGCGAAGGTCTGCGCCTGCAACTGGGCGATATCGACGCCGCGCACGCGCGCGTGCATGTCCGCGACGCCAAGGGCAATAAGGATCGCTTCGTTCCGCTGCCGCAAGCGACGCTCGATCTTCTGCGGCGCTTCTGGCAAACCCATCGCAACCCGGCGTTGCTGTTCCCGAACCGCCATGCCGGTGTGAAGGGCGCGGCCACTGCGAACACGCCTCTGGATCGCGGCGGCGTGCAAATCACCTTGCGCAAGGTGGCCGCGGCCTGCGGCGTAAAAAAAAGATCACCCCGCACTGCCTTCGCCACAGCTACGCCACTCATCTGACCCTGGCCGGGGTCGATCTGATCGAGGTGCAGAAGTATCTCGGCCATCACTCGATTCTCACCACCGTCCGCTATACCCACCTGACCGACCAGACCAAGCATTACGCAATCGAACGCATCAACGGCCTGATGGACGGCTTCGCCATCTCCTGGGGACGGGTCAGATGATGCGGCTGGCCTCGGTAATCGACACCTTCGCGGCCGACTTCCGCACGCAATACGGCAGCCAGTTGTCGTCCGCACATCTACAGGCACTCGCAGCGATGCGGCGCTGCCGCACGCAGGCCAGCGCGAAGATGCAGGTGCGCTGCACCGGCTGTGCGCATCAAACCCTGGTGCCGCACTCCTGCGGCTTTTCGCCACTGCCCGCATTGCCAGCACCACGAGAGCCAACAGTGGCTGGAACGGCAACTCAAGCGGCTGGTGCCTGCCGAGTATTTCCTGGTCACGTTCACGTAGCCGGCGGAGTGGCGGCCGCTGGCCTGGGCGCATCAGCGGGTGGTCTACGACCTGTTGCTGCGCTGCGGCTGGGAGACGCTACGCACGTTCAGCCGCAACGACCGGCAACTGCAGGGCACGCCCGGCGCCATCGCGGTATTGC
>CAYYFR010000111.1:0-18374 GCA_964470865.1 uncultured Burkholderiales bacterium
AGCCGTGGGCGAGGATGCCGCAGTCGAGGTAGCGGCCCAATTCCCGCTCGGTGGCCGCGGGCGCGCTCGCCCCGGCGCCATCATTCTAAAACGCCAGCCAGGTCGCAAGATGGGTCTGCACCGTGCGATAGAGCAGCGTGCGCTCGGGCCAGCGACGGCGGTAGACGGCACTGCGCGGTGAGGCACAGGCGGTGGCAGGCATGACAGTCCGGATCGGGTGATCGGGACAGGGAACTGTAAGGCTGGAGGACCCGCTGCAAACGCGCCTGTCGCGCCTGTCGCGCCTTTCCGCGTCGACCGGCCGCACCCGCAGCGATCTGGTGCGCGAAGCGCTGGAGCGCCAATTGGCGTTGATCGAGTTTTCCAGCGCACGGCGCAAGACCCGCCCCTTTGCCGAGCGCGCCGGCTGGCTCACTGACGAGGACGTGTTCGACGCCGTTTCTTGAAGGTCTCTCTCGACACCAACGTGCTGATAGCGGCATCGAGGTCGAACGCATGCAGCGCGACGCTCGCCTTTTCATCATTGGCGACGGCTCGCGCCTGATCCATGCGCCGGGGCTTTTTTGTTACCCGCAATCCGACCTTTGCAAGACTCAGGGCGCGAGAATATTAACGGCCAGACCATGGCCGGCCCGGGCCAGCCGGTCGTCGTTGGTCCACAAGGCTGCACAGCCATGAAACTGCGCGCAAGCCAGATGCAACGCATCAGGTGTCTTCAGCCCGAAGCGCGCACGCAACTGTGCGGAAAGCAAAAAGACCGGCTCGGGCAATTCGAGCGGTTGATACAAACAAAAGCCCGCCTCATAGCGACGTTGCAAGGCGAGGTCGGCAGTGCGCATGGGTTTGACCAGACACTCCATTTTGGTCAGCCCTGAAATGGCGAGGCGATTTGCAGTCTGGTTTGCGATGGTCGCTTGAACCATCGGTGCGAACACCGGATGTTGCTCGATCAGGTAAATGACCAGGCAACTATCCAGATAAATCAATCCCACGAATTGCGCTCCGCCTCGATATCGGCATCGATTTCGGCGCCGCTGCGCCGGGCATACGCCGGCAGCGGATTTTCCTCCAGCCATTTCAGGATGCCGGCGGGTTCGCCAGGCAGCGTGATGCCGGCCTCAGCCGCAACGCGGTACGGCTTTAGCGCCGGTTCGCGCGCTGCCACCAGGCGCGCAACGGGCAGGCCACGATTGGCGATCACCACCTCTTCGCCGGCCTGAGCTGCCTTGATCAGTTGCGAAAGGCGATTGCGCGCCTCCAGAACATTGACTTGCATGATGGGCTCACTTTCTGCCGGCCAGAAGCACACTTAGCCATCAATATAGCCGATTATGGCCTACTTGTACATAATGGCGTCAATGCTTGTATTCGTGGGCTCATGGTTCAGACCGTGGTGCGCATGATGTTGCCATCAACATCGGGCTGGATCGCCCCGACTTCCGCGAAGGTATTTGTCGAGCAGCACGGCGGCCCACACCGAGATGCCGAACTTGCCGCGCTTGATCAGCCGGCATGGGGCCGGGACGGTCACGAGCGTGCCGGTGGCCACCCGCGCGGCCAACGTCCGCCGCCCAGTTGGCCAGAGGCACAGACAACGGGCATGCCGGGGCAGGTTTGCAGGTTCCTTCAGCACCACTTTCAAGATCGGCCACGACTGCAACGCAAGACATACTACGAAAGTGGCCTTGAATTTCCTCTCCTTGATTGCGGATTATTTGTACGGCTATACAAGTTTGGCAAGGTGGTCACAATTTATGACCACCTTGCCGTCCAGTTTGATCAAACGCCGATCAAACTGAACTTCAAGCCGCTCGACACAAAGTTCTTGAAATCCTGATCCAGCGAAACCAGACGCAATCCAGCGCAGATAGCAAAAGCCGCCAGATAGGCATCCATCCACACCTTGGGCGATGCCATGTCGCGTGATGCAAGACGATGCCAGAGCGCAGCCGTGCCGGGCGGCTCGTCTCGTTCACACACTTGTGGCAACGCCAGCAAAGCATCCAGCGCCACCAGAGCATCACGATTGGTCAACCCGCTCGCACCGTAGGCCTTCAACAGTGTGGGTGTGGAAGCGAGACGAAGAAAGCTTTGTTGCGTTGCTCGACAAAAATTCGCAGGTTCAGCGGACGTTGCCTGATGCAAACTTTTTTGCGCTGCTGCATGAAAAGGATGGGTTGAAAACACCGCCGCCAGCCACACGCTGGTATCAAGCAGCGAGCCCGGCATGTCTGGCATCCTCCGCAGCCTGTGCCGCCTGTTCCAGTTGCAGCAATTTTTTGGCACTCATCCGAGTGGCTGGCGCCTTCGGGTTGCAACGGATCACCGGCAGGCCTTTCGGCCCAATCTCGACCATCGAACCAGCCGGAGGCGGCTTGGGCGGTGCGGATGGGGCCATACCGAGTCCCTGGCGCAAAAACTCGGCGACCAGATCCTTCACCGTGCGCCGTTGCACGACGGCGCGCAGCTTCACTTCCCGGATCAGTTCATCGGGTAAATCGAAGGTGGTCTTCATAAAGCAAGCTCGGAGGTAGTCTCAATCGAGCAAGCTTACCAGCTTGCTGGTTTAGCGTCAATCTCGCGGCCGACGCTACGCTTTGCAAGGCGATTTTGCCGACGCTACCCACCAGGCGTCACTTCAAGCCTGTCCCCGGCCTGGTTGGGGTCCATTGGCGCAAGCAGGAACAGCATGAAGGCCCGCAGCGCATGGGCAGCAAACGGGCGCTACCCCAAGCGCTCAAACCATCCGCTTGGCCACCTCTTCGAGCATCACCTCGGTGGCCCCGCCGCCGATCGACTGGATCCGCGCATCGCGCGTCATGCGCTCGATTGCCGCTTCGCGGATATAGCCGAAGCCGCCGTGGAACTGCAGGCAGTCGTACATCACCTGGTTGACCAGTTCGCCGCACAGGGCCTTGATCATCGAAACTTCCTTGGTCACGCTTTGTCCTTGGGCGTCGCGCCAGGCGGTGTTGTAGACCAATGCCTGCGCGGCCTCGACCTGCGCGGCCAGCATGGCCAGGCGATGGCGGATCGCCTGCTTTTCCCACAGCGGGGCGCCGAAAGCGCGGCGCTGGGTCAGCCAATCGATTGTGATCTCCAGTGCCTTCGAGGCTTCACCCATGGCCTGGGCACCGAGCACGATACGCTCGTTTTGCAGGTTTTTCATCAGCGCATAGAAGCCCTTGTTTTCGTCACCCAACAGGTTGGCGGCGGGAATGCGGCAGTTGTCGAACACCAGTTCGGCGGTGTCGCTGCATAGCCAGCCGTGCTTCTTGAGGGGGCGCGCCACGGCAAAGCCGGGCGTGCCTTTTTCGACGATGAACATCGACATCTGGTGGTTGCGGGTGGCGGCTTCGCCGGTCTTGGCGGCGACGAAGAAAATGTCGCCATGCACGCCGTTGGTGATGTACATCTTGGCGCCGTTGAGCACCCAGGCATCGCCATCGCGGCGCGCGGTGGTGCGCATCGAGGCCAGGTCGGAGCCGGCATCGGGTTCTGTCATCGCCACCGCCGCGATTTTCTCGCCGCGGATAATCGACGGCATGTATTTGGCCTTTTGTTGCGGCGTGCCGCCATGCTGCAAATGGGGCGACGCCATGTCGGTATGCACCAGCACGGTGACCGCGAACCCGCCGTAGGTGGAGCGGCCGAGCTCTTCGGCCAGCACCACGGTAGAAAGCGTATCGAGTGCCGAGCCGCCATATTCCTCGGCATAACGGATGCCCAGAAAGCCCAGCCGCCCCATCTCCGCGAGGACGGCGCGCGGCACGCAGCCGGCTTCTTCCCAGCTGTCGGCCACCGGCAGTACGCGTTGTGCAATGAAGCGGCGCAGGGAATCACGCAGCAACTCGTGGTCGGAGGAGAAGTAAGGGGTGCTCTGCATGGCGGTGGGGGGGATTCAAAGACGGAATTATGGGGCCGGAACTTCTCCGCGTTTGCATAAAATGCGCTGCAGCTCGGAGGCCACAAGATCGCAGCGGCATTCTGCGGCGAGGCACTGGCGGCCGAATCGGGCGCCTGAGGCGCGCGTCTTCCGGCGGGCGCTCCAACCCTTGGCCGGTTGGGGTTTTCCGATTCGCAGCGCACCAGGTCGGCAGGGTAGAATTTGCATTCTTCCCGGAGAAAAATGCCATGAATCAGCCGATTGCCTCGAAATACCTGCGCCGCGAGTTTCCCGCTGCCTTGCTCGACGATCTCAAGGCCGCGCTGGGGGCCGAACGCGTCTCGGTTTCCGCCGCCGTGCGCCTGCATCACGGCCATGACGAATCGCATTTCCCCGATGCCCTGCCCGATGCGGTGGTGTTCCCCGAAACCACCGAGGAAGTCGCGGCCGTGGTCAAGGCCTGCGCCAGGCACAAGTTCCCGGTGATTCCCTACGGCACCGGCACTTCGCTGGAAGGCCATATCCTGGCGATTCATGGTGGCGTTTCGCTCGATGTATCGCGCATGAACCGGGTGCTGGCGGTACATGCCGAGGATCTCGATGCGGCGGTGCAGGCCGGGGTCACGCGCAAGGCGCTCAACGCCCACATCAAGGAAACCGGGCTCTTCTTTCCGATCGACCCGGGCGCGGATGCCTCGATCGGCGGCATGGCCGCTACCCGCGCCTCGGGCACCGCGGCGGTGCGCTACGGCACCATGAAGGAAAACGTCCTGTCGCTGACGGTGGTGTTGGCCGACGGGCGCATCGTCAAGACCGGGCGCCGCACCAAGAAATCCGCCGCCGGTTACGACCTGACGCGCCTGTTCGTGGGCAGCGAAGGCACGCTCGGCGTGATCACCGAAGTGACCGTCAAGCTGTACCCGCAGCCGGAAGCGATGTCGGCGGCGGTGTGCTGCTTTCCCAACATGGTGGCGGCAGCCAACACGGTGATCCAGGCAATCCAGATGGGGGTGCCGGTGGCGCGCTGCGATTTCGTCGACCCCTTGTGTGTGAAAGCGATCAACCAGCACAGCAAGACCAGCTTCCAGGAAAAGCCAACCGTGTTTTTCGAATTCCACGGCAGCGCAGGCAGCGTCAAGGAGCAGGCCGAAACGGTACAGGCAATCGCCTCGGAAAACGGCGCGCAGGAATTCCAGTGGGCCACCAAGCCTGAAGACCGCAGCCGCTTGTGGCAAGCGCGCCACGACGCCTATTTCGCCTGCCTGCAACTGCAGCCTGGTTCACGCATCATTTCCACCGACGTCTGCGTGCCGATTTCGCGCCTGGCCGAATGCCTGGCCGAGACCGAAAAGGACATCGCCGCGTCCGGGCGCATGGTGCCGGTGCTGGGGCATATCGGCGACGGCAATTTCCACCTGTGCATCATCGTCGACCCCAACGATGAAAACGACATCCTGGTGGGCGAACAGATGAACCACCGTCTGGTCGAACGCGCCATCGCCATGGAAGGCACCTGCACCGGCGAGCACGGCATCGGCTGCGGCAAGCTTGAATTCATGGCAGCCGAGCACGGCGATGCGCTCGACGTGATGCGCACCTTGAAGCAGGCGATGGACCCGCACAACATCATGAATCCCGGCAAGATCGTGGCGGCCTGAAGGGCTGCGCCGCGATGAACGCACCGATCGAAAAGGCCGTCGTCGATCTTGCCCGCCAGCGCACGGTGGCGGCGGCATTGCTTGAATTCATGCGGCCCGAGCAGGTGCTGTTCGATGCCGAGGATACCCGTCCCTACGAGTGCGACGGCCTGGCCGCCTACCGGCAATTGCCGATGCTCGTAGCCCTGCCCGCCACCGAAGAGCAGGTCGCGCGCATTCTCAAGATCTGTCACGCCCTGGATGTGCCGGTGGTGCCGCGCGGTGCCGGCACCGGCCTGTCCGGTGGCGCCTTGCCGATGGGCAACGGCGTGCTGCTGTCGCTGGCCAAGTTCAACCGGATTCTGGTAGTCGACGCCGCAGCGCGTACCGCGCGGGTGCAACCGGGGGTGCGCAACGCCGCCATCTCGGAGGCCGCGGCACATCTGGGGCTGTACTACGCGCCGGACCCGTCGTCGCAGATCGCCTGCAGCATCGGCGGCAACGTGGCCGAAAATTCGGGTGGTGTGCACTGCCTCAAATACGGCCTTACCGTCAACAACGTATTGCGGGTGCGCGGTTTCACCATCGAGGGCGAAGCCGTCGAATTCGGCTCCGAGGCGCTGGATGCGCCCGGCTACGACCTGCTGGCGGTGATCATCGGCAGCGAAGGCATGCTTGCCGTCACCACCGAAGTGACCGTCAAGCTGGTACCCAAGCCGGAACAGGCGCAGGTGATCCTGGCCTCGTTCGACAGCGTGGAAAAAGCCGGCAACGCGGTGGCCGATGTGATCGCCGCCGGCATCATTCCGGCCGGGCTGGAAATGATGGACAAGTCGGCGACCGCCGCGGTGGAGCAGTTCGTGCGCGCCGGCTACGACCTCGATGCCGAAGCCATCCTGCTGTGCGAATCCGATGGCACGCCTGAAGAAGTGGCCGAGGAAATCGGCCGCATGATGGCGGTGCTGGACAAGTCGGGTGCGACGCGGCTGACGGTTTCACAGAACGAGGCCGAGCGCCTCAAGGCCTGGGCCGGGCGCAAGGCGGCGTTTCCGGCGGTGGGCAGAATATCGCCGGATTACTACTGCATGGACGGCACCATTCCACGCAAGGCGCTGGGCACCATCCTCACTTTCATCGCGCAGATGGAGCGGAAATACGGCCTCAAATGCCCCAACGTGTTTCATGCCGGCGACGGCAACCTGCATCCGCTGATCCTGTTCGATGCCAATGATCCGGACCAGATGCATCGCACCGAGGAATTCGCCAACGAGGTGCTGCTCAAGTGCATCGAGCTGGGCGGCACGATCACCGGCGAACATGGCGTGGGCATCGAGAAGATCAACCAGATGTGCGTGCAGTTCGCGCCCAAGGAACTGGCGGCGTTTCGCGCCTTGAAGAGCGCGTTCGATGCCAAGGGCCTGCTCAACCCGGACAAGAACATTCCGACCCTGCATCGCTGCGCCGAATTCGGCGGCATGCATGTGCGTGGCGGCCGGTTGCCGCATCCGGATTTGCCGCGGTTTTGATGCGTCGCATCCTGCTGCCGTTGCTGCCGGCGTGTCTGGTGTTTTTGCTCGCCGGCTGCGCCACTCCTGTGGCCAAGCCCGTGCCCAAGGCGGGCGCCGATGAAGTCCGCCAGCAATGCCTGGCGCGCATGTACTCTTCACGCTCACGCGGCGCCGTGCACTGGCAAATCTACGAGAACTGCCTCAAGGAACATTCATGACCCTTGACGCGGTGATCGATGCGGTCAGATCGGCGGCATCGGCAGCGCGCCCGCTGTGCATTCGTGGTGGCGGCAGCAAGGATTTCTACGGCCAGGTGCCGGTGGGCGAATTGCTCGATACCCGCGGCCTGGCCGGCATCGTGGCCTATGAGCCGAGCGAGCTTGTGATCAGCGTGCGCGGCGGCACGCCGCTTGCCGAGGTCGAGGCGGCCTTGGCCGGGGCCGGCCAGATGCTGCCTTTCGAGCCACCGCATTTCGGCACCGGCGCCACCGTCGGCGGCGCAATCGCAGCCGGCCTGGCCGGACCGCGCCGCGCCGCCAGCAACGGCTATTGCGGCGCGGTGCGGGATTTCGTGCTGGGTGTGAAGCTCATCGACGGGCGCGGTGACCTGCTGGCCTTCGGCGGCCAGGTGATGAAAAACGTCGCCGGTTACGATGTCTCACGCATGCTCGCAGGCTCGCTCGGCACGCTCGGGGTGATCGCCGAGGTTTCGCTCAAGGTCTTGCCGCAGCCGCTGGCTGCAAGCACGCTCAAGCTTGGCATTCGCGATGCCGCGCAGGCGATCGAGAAACTCAACTTCTGGGGCGCGCAGCCATTGCCGCTGACGGCCAGCGCCTACTGCGATGGCGATCTTTGCCTGCGCCTCGAAGGGGCGCATGCCGCGGTCGATGCCGCCGCGCGCAGGCTGGGGGGCGAGCAGGTGGAGGCGGCGCAGGCCACCTCCTACTGGACCGGAGTGCGCGAGCACAGCGATGCTTTTTTCGCCGGCGCCGCGCCGCTGTGGCGCCTGTCACTGCCGTCGACCGCGGTGCCGCTCGACCTGCCCGGCGCGCAGTTGATCGAATGGGGCGGCGCGCTGCGCTGGCTCAAGTCGGACGCGCCTGCCGCGCAGATTCGCAAGGCTGCCTTGCAGGCCGGCGGTCACGCCACCCTGTTTCGCGCCAGCGATGCGCTGCGCGGCCAGGCCGGCGTGTTCACGCCGCTGGAGCCGGTGCTGGCGCGGATTCACGCCCGCCTCAAGGCCACGTTCGACCCGCAGGGCATATTCAATCGCGGCCGCATGTACGCCGAATTCTGATGCAGACCAATCTCGCCGATTTCATCAAGGGCACGCGCGCCGGCGAAGAGGCGGAAGCGATCCTGCGCAAATGCGTGCACTGCGGTTTTTGCAACGCCACCTGCCCGACTTACCAGTTGCTGGGCGACGAGCTTGACGGCCCGCGTGGCCGCATCTACCTGATCAAGCAGGTGCTGGAAGGGCAAGCGGCGACCGCCAGGACGCAAACCCACCTGGATCGCTGCCTCACATGCCGCAATTGCGAATCCACCTGCCCGTCGGGCGTCGAATATGGCCGGCTGGTCGACATCGGCCGCAAGATCGTGGGCCAGCAAGTCAAGCGCAGCAGCACCGACAGGTTCAAGCGCACCCTGTTGGCCAAGGGACTCAACAGCCCCTTTTTTGCGCCGGCCATGGCGCTGGGTCAGGCCATGCGCTGGGCGGTGCCGGGCGCGCTCAAGGCCAAGGTGCCGCCAAAGCAGGAATCCGGCGTGCGCCCGGGCCCGCGGCATCGGCGAAAAATGCTGCTGCTCGAAGGCTGCGTGCAAAACGCCATGCTGCCCAACATCAACAATGCCGCCGCGCGCGTGCTCGACCATCTGGGTGTATCGCTGCTATCCGCTGCCAAGGCCGGCTGCTGCGGCGCGCTCAACTACCACCTCGATTTCCAGGAGGCGGGGCTTGACAACATGCGCCGCAACATCGACGCCTGGTGGCCCATGATCGAAGCAGGCGAGGTCGAGGCACTGGCCATGACCGCCTCCGGCTGCGGCGTGATGGTCAAGGAATACGGCCATTTGCTGGCGCACGATCCGGCCTACGCGGCGCGCGCCAGGCGGGTGTCGGCGATGACGCGCGACCTTTCGGAACTGGTGATCGAAGAACCCACGCTGCCGGGGGCGCTGCGGCGCGCCAACGGCGCGGCGCAATTTAAGAAGATCGCCTACCACCCGCCCTGCACCCTGCAGCACGGCCAGCAGATCCGCGGCCATGCCGAAAAAATACTGACAGATGCCGGGTTTCAATTGACTCCGGTGGCCGAATCGCACCTGTGCTGCGGCTCGGCCGGAGCCTATTCGGTGCTCAATCCGGAAATCTCGGGCGAGCTCAAAACGCGCAAGCTCGGCCACCTCGAAGCCGGCAAGCCGGATCTGATCTGCTCGGCCAATATCGGCTGCCTCACGCATTTGCAAAGCGGGACGGCAACGCCGGTCAGGCACTGGGTGGAAGTGATTGATGAGGTGCTTGGCTGACGGACCAGGGCGCGATGGCAGGGCGACGCCGCCGGATTTCGACGCCCCAAGTCCGACAGGCTGCTAGCGCGGGCCTAGCGTACAAGCCGCTGACGGTGATTCCACCAGCGCCGATCAACAGGTGGTTTATGCTGCTCGCCTGCGCCCTGCGATCCGCGTTGCGCGCAGCATTTTTTTGTCGGGTTGGCCAGATGATTGTGCACGGGCTTGTTCCATTCCTTTCGGCATTGCGTCGCAACCTGAACCAGGGCGCGCGCAGCGTGCTGCTGCTGCGCCCGATCCCGCTTGCCTACGCTGTCACAACGCCACAGCTGATCGCCCTGATAAGCCTTGAACTGCTGCTGTCCCTGGCGTCGCAGGTCGCGCTCTACGGAACGCGGGGCGAAATCAACCCATGGGCGCTGCGCGGCGCCCTGTTCGACATTCCTTTTGTTCTGCTGGCCGGCTGGTGGGTGGCGCGGGTTTCGCAGAAGGGTTTGAGCCCATTGTCGTTTGCGGTCGCACTGATGAGCATGAGCGTGGTGTTTGCGTGCGTGGGCATGGTTGCGGTGCTGGCGCTATACAAGCAGGCGGCCTGGTTGTGGATCGTCTACTGGTGCATGATTGTCAGCTGGTGGCTGTGTGCCTGCGTCCTGCTGGCGCGCCTGACCGGGCGCGGCGTTCGCAGCAATTGGCCGGGCTGGGCCTTGATCAGCCTGATTGTTCTGGCCTCGCATACGCTGCCCTCAAGTCCCTTGTGGCAAGCGCGCGACGACGCCTCCGCCAACCCGCCGCATCGTGCCTCGATCGAACGCGAGGCCGCGTTCCATGCCCAGGCCGGGTTGCTCGACGACGCGCTGCAAACGTTGTTGCCACAGCGGCCCGGCGTGGCCGACCTGTATTTCACCGGCTTCGCCTCCTATGCCGCCGAGGATGTGTTTCGCAAGGAGATCGAGGTCATCGCGCCACTGATGCGCGAGCGCTTCGACGCCGCCGGCCGCTCGGTGCTGCTGGTCAACAACCCCGACACGGTGATGACCCTACCGCTTGCGACCAAGACAAATCTGGCGCGCACCCTGCGCGGTATCGGTAGCCGCATCGATCGGGAAGAAGATGTGGTGGTTTTGTACCTGACCACGCACGGCAGCGAGAGGCACGAGCTGGCGGTGAAATTCTGGCCACTCAAGCTCGACGACATCACGCCGGCGGCCCTCAAGATCATGCTCGATGATGCCGGGATCAAATGGCGCGTGGTGATCGTCTCGGCCTGCTATTCGGGTGGCTACATCGAAGCACTCAGAAATGACAACACCCTGGTGATGACGGCTGCGGATGCCACCCGCACCTCGTTTGGTTGCGGCAGCGAGTCCGACTTCACCTATTTCGGCAAAGCCATGTTTGATGAAGAGTTGCGCCGCACCCATTCGTTCGCCGAAGCCTTCGGGCGGGCGCGGGTGTCGATCGCCGAGCGCGAAAAGAAGATGCAGCATGAATCCTCGAATCCGCAGATCGCCATTGGCGCGGCGATTGCGGAGCAGTTGAAGCGCATCGAAGAAAGGCTGGCCGGTGTGTCGAAGAATTGACGCCAACCCGCCGCGGGCAGCGCGCGCGAGCGAGCGCCTGGGCGACCCCTCAATTCCGACAGGCTGCTCGTGCCGGCCCTTGACGACGGTGATTCAGGCGCTGCTCACCAACCACGGACTATTCACCCGTTGCCGCGCTTCAAAATCCGTGATCGCCTGCGTATGCTGCAGGGTCAAGTCGATTTCATCCCAGCCATTCAACAGGCATTCCTTGCGGAACGGGTCGACCTCGAAGCGCTCGATGCTGCCGTCGGGCAGGGTCACGGTCTGGGCCGCCAGATCGATGCTCAGTTGCGCGCCGGCCTGATCGCCAAGCAAGGTACGCAGCGCAGCGACGCGCTGCTTGGGCAGAATGATCGGCAGCGCGCCGTTCTTGAACGAGTTCTCGAAAAAAATGTCGCCGAACGAGGGGGCGATCCAGGCGCGATAGCCGGCGCCGGTCAAGGCCCATACCGCGCCCTCGCGCGACGAGCCGCAGCCGAAGTTCTCGGCGCCGACGATGATGCGCGCACCCTTGTACGCGGGCCGATCGAGGATGAAATCGCCCTGCTCTCGCAGATCGTGAAACAGGTAGTTGTGATAACCCGCCGAGCGCGGCTGGCGCAGAAAGCGCGCCGGGATCAGGCGGTCGGTATCGAGGTTGGCAAGCGGCAGCGGCGCCGCTATCGAGGTAAGGGTGGTGAAGGGTTCCATGATCAGTTCGCCAGTAGTTTGCGCACGTCGGTGAGGCGGCCGGTGACCGCGGCGGCGGCCGCCATCGCCGGGCTGACCAGGTGGGTGCGGGCTCCCTTGCCCTGGCGCCCTTCGAAGTTGCGGTTGGAGGTGGAGGCGCAACGCTGGCCGGCATCGACCAGGTCGCCGTTCATGCCCACGCACATCGAGCAGCCCGGCTCGCGCCATTCAAGCCCCGCCTCCTTGAAAATGCGATCCAGCCCTTCCGCCTCCGCCGCTTTCTTGATCAGGCCGGAGCCCGGCACAACCATTGCCGGAATGGCAGCCCTGCGACCTTTGACCACGGCCGCGGCGATGCGCAGGTCTTCCAGCCGGCTGTTGGTGCAGGAGCCGATGAACACGCGATCCAGCGCCAGCCCCTCGATGGCCTGGCCGGGTTTGAGGCCCATGTAGTCGAGCGCCAGCTCGATGCTCTTGCGACGCGCCGGATCGGCCTCGCGCGCCGGATCGGGAACCAGGGTGCCGATGCCGGCGCCGTGCTCGGGGCTGGTGCCCCAGGTCACCATCGGCGCCAGCGCACCGGCGTCGAGATCGACTTCGCGGTCGAAGCCGGCATCGGCGTCGCTCGGCAGCGTGCGCCAGTGCGCGAGCGCGCGGTCCCACTGCGCAGCGGTGGGCGCGAACGGCTTGCCCGCCAGATAGTCGAAGGTGGTGTCGTCGGGGGCGATCATGCCGCAGCGCGCGCCGGCCTCGATCGACATGTTGCAGATGGTCATGCGCGCATCCATCGACAGCGCGCGGATCGCCGAACCGGCGTACTCGAGGGCGTGACCGGCACCGCCGGCGGCACCGATTTTGGCGATTACCGCGAGGATGATGTCCTTCGAGTGCACGCCCGGCGCCAGTACGCCGCTGATGTTGATGCGCATGGTTTTGGAGCGCCGCGCCCACAGCGTCTGGGTGGCCATCACGTGGGTGGCCTCCGAGGCGCCGATGCCGAATGCCATCGCGCCCAGTGCGCCGTGGGTCGAGGTGTGCGAATCACCGCACACCAGGGTGACGCCGGGCAGGGTGATGCCCTGCTCGGGGCCGATCACGTGAACGATGCCCTGGCGCACGTCGTCGATGCCGAAATGGCGGATGCCGGCCGCCGCGGTATTGGCCGCCAGGATCTCGATCTTGTCGCGCACCACCGGATCGGCAATGTTCGAGCGATCGCCAGTGGGCACGTAATGGTCCGGGGTGGCGAAACAGAGGTCGGGCCGGCGCACGTTGCGGCCGGCAGCGCGCAGCGCCTCGAACACGTGGAAGCTGCCGTCGTGGATCAGATGGCGATCCACATACAGCAGCGTGCGCCCGCCGGGCCCGGTGGCGACTTCATGCGCGTTCCAGATCTTCTCGTAGAGCGTCAGTCCACCCGCGCCTTGGTCTCTTTGACGATGCGTGTCCATGTTTTCACCTCGCTTTCAATCAGTCTGCGGAATTCCGCCGGCGAGCCGCCGACCAGATCCGCGCCCTGTTGCTGCAGCCGCTCGCGCACCGACGCTGTGGCCAGGGCCCGGGTCGCCGCTGCATGCAGGGCGGCGAGAACTTCCTTCGGGATGGCGGCCGGTGCCATCAAGCCATACCAGGTATCCGAGGCATAGCCCTTGATGCCGGCCTCGTCGAGCGTGGGAATCTCCGGCGCGATCGCGGAGCGCTTGCTGCTGCACAGGGCCAGCGCCTTGAGCTTGCCGGCCTTGATGAAGGGCAGCGCCGGCAGCAGGCCATCGACCGCCAGTTCGATCTCGCCGGCCAGCAGGGCCTGGCGCGACGGCGTGCTGCCGCGATACGGAATGTGCGTGATGAACACCCCGGCCATCGATTTGAACAGCTCGGCGTTGAGATGCGTGGCCGAGCCGCTGCCCGCCGATCCGTAGTTGAGCCGGCCCGGATTCTTTTTCGCGTAGGCGACGAGCTCGCCTACGCTGGCGGCCGGCAGGGACGGGTGGGCCAGCAGCAGCATGTAGGTGTTGGCGACGACCGAGACCGGCTCGAAATCCTTGATCGGGTCGTAGCTGTTGGGCCGCAACAGCGGGTTGATCACATGCGCTGGGCTGGCGAACAGCAGGGTGTAGCCGTCGGCCGCGCTCTTGGCCACCGCTTCGGTGCCGATCGAGCCGCCCGACCCGGCGCGGTTCTCGACCACGAAGGGCTGGCCCAGGATTTTCGACATCTCCTCACTCACCACCCGCGCCAGCGTATCGCCGGTGCCGCCGACGGCGAGCGGCACGATCATGCGGATCGGGCGCGAGGGGTAGTTCTGGGCGCCGGCCAGCAGTGGCAGGCAGCAAGCCAACAGTGCAAGCCACTGCGTCACGCTAGCGCCAGGCCGTGACCGCAGATCGAAGAAAGCCGCATGCCGACAAGCCATGCGCATGCCTCACGGCGCCTGCAACGCATTCCTGGCCCCGCTACCGATATCGCCCGCCTGCCTGACGATTTTCTTGTAGCGATGCGGCGCCGGCAGCCCGAGCTTGCGGCGCACCTGCTCCAGGTTTTCGCCCAGCAAGGTATTCCAGTCGACCCCCGGCAGCCATTGCGCAGCGCGCCCGGTGCGATAGGCTTCGAGCACGGCTAAGCGCACCGGCTGCCCGCGCAGCACGCGTCCGATGCGGAAAGTGCCAAGGAAGGCAATGGCACCCAGCCCGGTCAGGCGGGTCTGCGCGAAGGTGAAGGCCAGCAGGGATATCTCGCCCAGCGGGTCGCGGCCATAGCCGGTGAGTACATGCCACAGGTCGTGGCTGTCGCGCAGGTGGCGACGGAAATTCTGTTCATCCGGCGTCGCCTGCGACATTTCATCGCGCTTTTTTGCCGCCTCCGCCAGGCCCTGCGCCGACAGGCTTTCGGCCACGACAAAGTCGAGGTAGGCGCGCCCGAGCGAGCCCGTCGGCAGGGCCGCAAGGGCCGTGCGCAGGGCCAGGATAGGCAGCAGCACATGGCGCCCGGCCAGCACCGCCTGGCCCAGTTCGGTGCTGCGAAAGCGTGCGGTGACGCGCGCCAGCGAATTGCCGCGCAGCGCCTCGCCGATCATGAACACCTGGTGGGTGTCTTCGGGATTCCTCATCAGCTTGCGAAAAGCCGAAAGCGCCAGAAGCGGCTGGATGCGATTGGTGCTGGCCTGCATGCTGTCTCCCGGGGCCCGGTCGTTCATGGATGTTTTTCGAAACGCCTGCAATGATAGCCATATTTCCTTCTGGTTCATGCGGGCGTGACTGCAAGCGGCCGCTCGCCGGGTCGCGCTGCCGCGCGCGCAAACGGCTGGATCGGGGGAGTGATGACCGGGCTTGGCAAAGGGCCGGCCGATAGTTGCGCTCGGCCGCGTTACCGAAAGATGTACACTTTCCTGCAGGAGGTAGCCCATGCCAGCCGATGCCCACACACGCTTCACCAGGATCACCATCAATCCCGCGGTTCTGAACGGTCAACCGATCATCCGCGGCACGCGAATTTCGGTTAGGCGGGTAGTCGAAGCGGCTGCAGTCTATCCGCACCGCGATGAGCTCAAATCGGAGTATCCGGGTTTGACCGATCTCGATATCGAGGAAGCGCTGCGGTTTGCCGCCCTCAGTGTCGCCAATGAGAACTTCACGCTGGAAGCTGCTTGACTGCAGTCCTGCTTGATCAGGGGCTGCCTTTCTCGACTGCCCGTCTGCTAATCGAGCAGGGCGTCGATGCGATTCATGTCTTCGAACTCGGTATGGGTGAGTCCGCGGACGAAGCGATCCTTGCGACGGCGCGCTCTCAGGGACGCATAGTGTGCACTCTCGGCGGTGGCGCACTTGTCACGGTGACCGCAGCCGGCTTGAGAGTACGCAGGCTTCCGGTGTTTTCCCGGCAACCGGGCTGAGGTCGCCGCGAGCATTGTCAGAGCTTCGATATGGACCACTTCAAAAACAATCCCATGCCAGCGATTCGCGCGGAGGCGCATTTCGGCGATCGCGTGGTCCGTTGTTTCGTCGAGCGTCCGCACAGCTTTCACGCCATGCTCGAAGCGGCCCTGGCCCGGCACCCACTGCAGGAAGCGCTGGTGTTCGAGGGGAAACGCTGGACCTATCGAGCCCTTGATGCCCAGGTGGGCCTGGTCGCTGCCGGCCTGGCGGCGCGCGGCATCGCTCGCGGCGACCGGGTTGCCATGCTGTTGGGCAACTTGCCGGAGTTTGTCTTTGTGTTGCATGCCGTGCAGCGTCTGGGCGCAATCGCGGTGCCGGTCAGCGTGCGCGAACAGAAGCCGGGGCTCGAATACATTCTCAATCAGTGTGGCGCGAAGCTCATCATCCATGAATACGCGCTGGCCGCGCGGGTGCCGGCGGCATCCGCATGCCCGGCGCTGGTGACGCGCATCGTGCTCGGCGACGCACTGGGGTTGTCTGACGCCTGCAACCTCGCGCCAGCGGGCGATGTTGCAGGCAGCGAAGATTTTTCCGCGCTGCTGCGGCATGGGTCGCAGACGCAGGCCAACCCGGTCTTGCCGGAAGATACCGCGCTGATCCTCTATACCTCGGGCACCACCGGCCGCCCCAAGGGCGCGATGCTGACCCACTTCAACATCGCCCACTCGGTGATGCATTTCGAAGCCTGCATGCGCCTGGATCACAGCGACCGTGCGGCACTGGCGGTGCCGGCCAGCCATGTCACAGGGCTTGTCGCCATCATCGCCACCATGCTGCATGTGGGCGGCACGGTGCTGCTGCTGCGGCAGTTCAAGGCGGCCGACTACATCGCGCAGGCGGCCGCCGAGCGTGTGACGCAGACCATCCTGGTGCCGGCCATGTACCAGCTGATGCTGATGCAGCCCTGGTTCGACCAGCATGATCTTTCAGCCTGGCGCGTCGGCGGTTACGGTGGCGCACCGATGCCGTTGGCCACCATCGACCTGCTCGCCGCGAAGCTGCCGAACCTGATTCTCACCAACGCCTACGGCGCCACCGAGACCACCTCGCCTGTCACGATCATGCCGGCAGGCGACACGCGCGCGCATGCCGATACGGTCGGCGTGGTGGTGCCCTGCGGGGAGGTGATCGTAGTCGACGACAACGGCGTCGAATTGCCGCGCGGCGAAACCGGCGAGTTGTGGATCGGCGGGCCGATGGTGGTAAAGGGCTACTGGGACAACCTGGAAGCGAGCGCGCGCGAATTTACCGCCGGCTACTGGCATTCGGGTGACCTGGGCTCGATCGACAGCCAGGGTTACGTGCGCGTGTTCGATCGCAAGAAGGACATGCTCAATCGCGGCGGCTACAAGATCTACAGCGTCGAGGTGGAAAACGTGTTGATGGCCTGGCCCGGGGTGATCGAGGCGGCGGTGGTGGGCCGGCCGTGCCCGGTGCTGGGCGAGCGGGTGCACGCGATCGTGCATGCGCCGGATGCAGAGGCAAGCGAAGCCGGGCTGCGCGCGTTTTGCGCCGCGCGCCTGGCCGACTACAAGGTGCCCGAGAGCATTGCTTTCCATGCGGCCCCGCTGCCGCGCAATGCCAACGGCAAGTTGATGAAGCGCCTGTTGCGCCAGACGCCGCCGACCTGAGCTGCGGGCCGATGGCGCGGCAGCGAGCTATGATGCAGGCCGTGCAGCATGGGCACGCAATCGCAAGCCCTTGCCACCTGCGCAATGGCGCGCGAAAGCCCTGAAAGCACCATCATGCAAACCACCGCAAACCCGTCCGCACGCGAAATCGCCTGGTCGATGCCCTTGGCCGACATCGATGTCAGCAAAGGCTACCTGTTCGAGCAGGACATCGTCGGCTACTACTTCGAACGCCTGCGCCAGGAGGATCCGGTGCATCTGGCGGTGAGCAAGCGTTTCGGCGCCTACTGGTCGGTCACCAGGTACAAGGACATCCTGGCGGTCGACACCAACCACGCGGTGTTCTCCTCGGATTCGCGGCTGGGCGGCATCTCGCTGGCGGAGCGCCCGGCGCCGGAGATGTTTCCGAGCTTCATCGCGATGGACCCGCCGCGCCATGACGAACAGCGCAAGACCGTGAGTCCGATCGTGGCCCCCGGCAACCTGGCCCTGCTCGAGGCCACGATTCGCAAGCGTGCCTGCGCGATCCTCGACGGCCTGCCGATCGGCTGCGAGTTCGACTGGGTCGAGCGCGTCTCCATCGAGCTGACCACGCAGATGCTGGCCACCCTGTTCGACTTTCCGTTCGAAGAGCGGCGCCTCCTCACCTGGTGGTCAGACATGGCCACCGGCGACCCCGACGGCAACGGGCCGGTCACCTCGTGGGAGATGCGCCTGGCAGAGCTTGGCAAGTGTCGCGACTATTTCACCCGGCTGTGGAACGAGCGCGTCAACGCGACGCCCGGCCGTGACCTGATCTCGATGCTGGCGCACTCGCCGGCCACCCGCAACATGGGGCCGGACGAGTATCTCGGCAACCTGATCCTGTTGATCGTCGGCGGCAACGACACCACGCGCAATTCGATCAGTGGCGGCCTGCTGGCCTTGAACCGGCATCCGCAGGAGTACGCCAAGCTCACCGCCAATCCCGCGCTGGTGGCCTCCATGGTGCCGGAGATCATCCGCTGGCAGACGCCG
>CAYYFR010000112.1:0-18233 GCA_964470865.1 uncultured Burkholderiales bacterium
AGCGACGCTGGCCCGGCGTGGTTCGACAGATGCGCGCCAACCCAGGCCACGCCGGCAGTGCGCGCTTTCTCCACGGCCAGCAAGGCGGCACGCTTCATCACCAGGTGCCCCATGCCGTTGTCGCCATTGAGCAGCGCCATCGCCGGCTTTTCGCGCTCGATGGTGATGTGCGGATGCCGGTTGATGCCGCCTTCACGAATGCGCCGCAGGTAAGGCGCCAGGCGAATCGCACCGTGGCCATCCGAGCCCTGCAGTTCGGCTTCGGCCATCAAGGTGGCGACGGTGGTCGCGTCCGCATCCGGCAGGCCGGCCTTCTGGAAGGCGCGGTCCATGAAATCGCGCAGGTGTTCGAAGGTGACGCGTATTTGCTCTGACATTCTGTTGTTTCCGAGGGTTGGAATGGCGGCTTTGCTAACGCATCCAGTAGGCCAGTGATGCGCCGATGGTCCAGTTGCGGCCTGGGGAGGGTTCGAAGAAACGGCCATTGGTCTCGTTGACAATCACCGAACCTGTGTAGCGGGTATCGCTCAGATTGTCGATGCGCGCAAAGCCGGAAAGAGTCCAGTTGCCGGTGCGCCTTTCAATTCCTGTACGGATCGATGCGGTGGTGTATCCGCCAGCGGTGTCGCTGTTGCGGTCGTCCACATACATCTGGCTGACACTGCGGACTTCCAGCGCCGCATAGGGCACGCCGTAGTTGAGCGTGCGCGGCGCGCGCCAGGCGAGTTCGGCGAACAGGCTGCGCTTCGGGATGCCCGGCATGTTGTTACCGGCGGCAATGGTGACAGCTGCCGTTGTCGGGCAAGGCGGTGCGCTGTTGCAGGCGCGGAAGTTGTCGGCGTATTGCGCGTTAAGCAAAGTGTAGGCGCCATGCACGGACCAAGCGCTGGTGAAGGCTTTCGAGATCGCGAACTCGATGCCATTGCGGGCAGTACGCCCCGCATTCTGAAAAACCGCGCGCCCGCCGGTATTGGCCAGCGTCACGATTTCGTCGCTGGTGTCGGCGCGAAAAAACGCCAGGTTCACGTTGCCGCCGGCAAAGCGTGCCTTGATACCGGCTTCGGCATGGCCACTGATGGCCGGTCGTAGTGCGAAGTTCAGTCCTGAGCCGCCTGCCGGGCTGTACGCCAGTTCGTTGAAGGTCGGGGTCTCGAATCCGCGGCCGGCGGTGGCGTAGACGTTGACATCGCCGCTCACACTCCAGACGGCACCGACGGCGGGCGTGGTGGCGCGGTAGACGACGGCGCCGCTGTCGTCGCCGTTGCCGCTGGCGATGAAGCGGTCCCTGGAGGCGAATGCCACGCGAGAACTGCGCACGCCGGCCGAGAGTTTCAACTGCGGCAATGCCTGCCATTCGGCCTGCACGAACTGGCTGGTGTTGACGACGCGGTTGTCTTCGTTGCGGCGCAGGGCGCCCAGCACGCCGACATTGGTTGCGCTGGTGAAGTTGTTGTAGCCTCGGCGCAACTCGTTTTGCAGTTCACGCGCAACACCCGCTGTGACCAGGTAGGCGCCGTCGGCCACGAAACCTGAATGGATCCAGCGCAGGTCCAGCCCATAGTAGCTGCGGTCAAGGTCGATCACGCCGCCGGCGGAGGTGAATGCGTTGCTTCCAACGGTTTGTGCGGCGACCGTGATGGCCTGATATTGCTGGATCGCGCGATCACCGCCATAACCGCTGATCCGCACCTGGTTCTGTGGCGAAAACGCATGTTCGAGTACCGCGCCGCTTTGCACCTGCCGCGTGCTCTTGCGGGTGTTGAATTGTTTGGCCACCGCCGTCGCCTGCTGCGGATTGGCCCTTGCCTCCGCGCGCGTCAATCCCAGGGCGTCCTGCGACGCCGGCATGTCCACGCGGTTCATGGTCCAGGTCAGGGTGGTGGCGTCGGACAGGCGAAACTTCAGTCGCGCATTTTCGAGATCGCGCCGTGCTGCGCTGTGATCCCGCGAACCATCGGTGGCAAAGCGGCTGGCGTCAAATGCGTAGCCAAGCTTGCCCACCGTGCCGGCCACCTGCCCACCGGCGCGCCAGGTGCCGAAGCTGCCACCGCTTAACGAATGTGTGACGCGCATGCCGCTCGGCGCGTCCTCGCTGAAGATCGCGATCACCCCGCCGGCGGCATTGCCATGCAGGGCCGAGAACGGCCCGCGCAGCACCTCGACCCGCGCGGCGGAAGAAAGGGAAAAATGCGATACCTGGCCCGAGCCGTCCGGCATGGTCGCCGGAATGCCGTCGGCGTACAGCCGGATGCCGCGCACGCCGAAGGTGGAGCGTGCACCGAAGCCGCGTGAGGAGATCTGCAGGTCCTGCGCGTAGTTGTGACGGTCGGCAATATTGAGGCCCGGCACTCGCGACAGTGTTTCGGACAGATTGACCTGGCGCTGGCCTTCCTTGAGCGTGCGGCCGGACACCACATCTACCGCCGCCGGCGTGTCGAAGCTTGGCTGGGCGACGCTGGTGACGGTGACCACCACCGAGGGGACGTCAGCAACGGCGGCATCAGGCGATGTTTGCGTCTGCGCATGGAGGCCCTGTGCGATGCCCAGTGCAGCAAGCATGGCTGCACGCAAACGGCTGCCGCTGATCGTCGAGAGGTGAACATGAGCGTTCGGCGAGCGCGCAGCGATTGGCGCAGCGTGTCCAGGCAAACCCGAAAGACTCATCGCCGCGAATGTGCCGGAAAACCGTCGGGTCATGCGGAAAGGTTCTGTAACGCGAATTCCCAGTTGATGAGCCGCTCAAGCACCGCACTCTCATAGTCGGCACGGCGATTCTGGTAGTCGAGGTAGTACGCATGCTCCCAGACATCGATGGTCAAGAGCGGCTTCATGCCGGTGGTCAAGGGCGTTTCCGCATTCGAGGTTCTGACGACCCGAATCCTCTCGCCGTCGGCCACAAGCCAGGCCCAGCCGCTGGCGAATTGCGTCAATGTGGCCCCGGCAAATTCTTTCCGGCAGGCATCGACACTGCCGAACGATGCTTCGAGCCTTTGCCGCAGCATGGCGGGCGGCTCGCCGCCGCCACCGGGTTTGAGGCTTTGCCAATAAAAGGTGTGGTTGCAGATCTGCGCCGCATTGTTGAACACAGGCGCCTGTTCGACGCGGGTAGCCGTCGCACGCAGTGGCTGCAAGCCCGCTGCAGCCGTGGCCAGGGTAGCGGTGGCCCCGGCCAGGAAACCGCGGCGCTCGAGTTGGCGTTCAGGTGTCGACAGGTGGGTGTTTTGCACGGTCCGGCCTTCGCTTGGCTTTGGCAACGGTTGGGTGAAGCTGGCTTCAAGTGTAGCGGTACCTGGAGGCTGCGCCACGCCAGCCGATAGCGCGCGCATGCCTGCATGTGCCGATGGCGGGCCAGTGGCGCCTCGTATACTGGCGTCATCGAAAAACCTCCTCATCGCACAAGGGCTGGCAGAAATGAACCAATCGCTGATCGACAAGTTGGCCATTATTGAAACTGTACAGAACTGGGCAGTCTGGCGCGACGCCGGCGACTGGGAACGCTTTCGCACCGTCTGGCACGACAACGGCTGGATGAGTGCCACCTGGTTCCAGGGGCCCGCGGCCGCGTTCATTGAAGTCAGCCGCGCAGGTTTCGACAAGGGCGTGTCGATCCTGCACTTCCTGGGTGGAACCAGCGTCGATCTGGCAGGACCACGCGCGGTGGCGCAAACCAAGATGACCATCAATCAGCGCGCGCCGGTCGACGGGGTGATGGTCGATGTGGTCTGCACCGGGCGTTTTTATGATTTTTTCGAGAAGCGCGACGGCACCTGGCGCATCGTGCGGCGCCAGCCGATTTACGAGAAAGACCGCATGGACGTGCTCGATCCGGGCGTGAGCCTGAAGTTGGACGCGACCCTGCTGGCGCAATTCCCCGAAGGCTATCGCCACCTGGCCTACCTGCAGAGCCGCATCGGTTTCAAGATCAAGACCGACATGCCGGGACTGAAGGGCGAGGTGGTGCAGGCCTTGTACGCGCGTGGCGCCAAATGGCTGGCCGGTGAAGCGGCGTGGGATGCGCCGCCGCTGCAAAGCGGGATCTGAGCGCCGAACGCACGATGTACGATTCGCAGTCCGCCCTGCGACAGCGCCGGACGTTTGATACCTGCATATCAATAGAGGCAAGACCCATGCGACTTTCGATCGCCAGTATTTTTGCGGCCTGCGCCGCCATCTCGACGCCGCTTGCCGCACAGGACTTTCCGAACCGGCCACTGAAGCTTGTCGTGCCGCAGCCTCCGGGCGGCGGCTTCGACACAGTCGCGCGACAACTGGCTGACAAGCTTGGGCCCCTGCTGGGTCAGTCGGTGGTGGTGGAAAACCGCCCGGGGGCCGGCACCCTGGTGGGTACCGAGGCGGTGGCGCGGGCGCCTGCCGATGGCTACACCTTGCTGTTGGGCGGCTTGTCGAACATTGCGCTCAATCCGGGCCTTTATCCAAAGCTGTCCTATGACCCGCAAAAGGATTTCGTGCCGGTGGGGCTGGCGGTCAAGTACTCATACACGCTGGTGGCGCGCAAGGACCTGCCGCAGGCCACGCTGCGCGAATTGATCGAGTACGCGCGCGCCAATCCCGAGAAAGTCACCTATGCATCGGCCGGCAATGGCAGCGGCCAGCATGTCGCATCGGCGGTCATGACACAGCTGGCCGGCGTCAGGCTGACGCACGTGCCCTACAAGGGCGCGCAGGCAGCGTACCAGGATGTGATCGCCGGCCGTGTCGACCTGTTCTTCGACATAACCTCGACCGCACGCGCCCAGGTCAACGGCGGCGCGGTCAAGGCGCTGGCGGTGTCATCGCGCGATCGCCAGGCGATTCATCCGGCGCTGCCGTCGGTGGCCGAGACCGGGGTGGCACCGCTGGACATGGAAAGCTGGTTCGGTGTGTTCGCGCCGGCCGCCACGCCGCCTGCGGCGTTGGCGCGGCTGCGCGCGGAAATGGACAAGGCGCTGGCCATGCCCGACCTGGTGGCGCGCTTCGAAGCCAGCGGCGGGCGGGCGATGCGCTTGTCAGTGGCGGAGACCGAGGCCCTGGTCAAGCGCGAGATCGAGCGCTGGACCAGGCTTGTGCGCGACGCCGGCATCAAGGGCGATTGATCAGCGCCTCGTGCGACTGGCGCCGCGCGCATTGCGGGTGGTCAAGATCTGCGTCGCCGTGCCGCTTCAGGCCCACATCACCAGCGACTGATCGGGCATGCGACCGATAAATGACCCGATGCCAATCCGGTCGCGCCCTTGATCGGCGGGCCCGCCCATGACTTCATGGGGGTTGCGGGAATTGAAAATCACCACATCGCCGGCGGTGGGCGCGTAGGTGAACGTGGTCGCGCCGGCGACTGCCGCGCGCGGCAGGTCATAGCTCTGCGGGATCTGGCCTGGCTCGACCTCAGGCGACCAGGGGGCGTTGTGCACGATGGTGGCGCCGCCATCACTCAAATCTTCGGCGAAAAAGTTCCAGGCCAGCTGGGCGTCGATGCGGCCGATCGAATAGGCGGGCGAGTTCAAAGGCGCGAAATCCGCATGCAGTTTGATGCCCTGCGAGGCCAGGCGGATGATGCCCGCGTAATAGGCGCCCAGTCCCGGCTCCTGACCGATACCCACCGGCGCAGCGTGGACCGCGGCCAATTGCGCGATGAGCCGCGCGATCGGGTCGAATGAAGCAATGGTGACCTGGCCAAGATTATGGTTCGCTGCGGCGACGGCGTGAAAATAATCCGCCTTGGGCCGGTCCCAGCGGTACTCATATTGCGCCATGCCGATATAGCCCACTGGCGGGGTGACGCTGTAATACTTGATGGGCCCGGCGCGGGCGGCGCGCGCGAACGCAGCGCATTCGGCGCCGTCGGCGAAGCCGCGAATGCGGATCGCCGGGATGCGGTTCTCAAGCAGCGCCGCCAACGATTCGCGCGTCAGCGGCGCCTCTTCCAGTGTGACCCAGGTTGCGGTCATGGCTGCGGCGCGGCGGGCTCAGTTGGCAGTCGCGGTCAGGTTGACCACCTTGCCGACGGTGTCGTTCCAGGATTTCACGCACTCGGCGCCGCAGCGCTTGCCCCATTTCGGCAGCACCGCTTCAAGCAGGGCTTTGCGGCGCAGTTCGGCGTCGCCGGCGGCCACAGGGACCAGGGCCATCTTGGCGGCCGGGCCTTCGCCGCAAGGCGCCGTGCCGGTATTGCAGGCGATGCCGATATCGTTTTCACGCTTGTTCTGCTCGAACACCTGCTTCTCGTACTTGCCCATTTCGCCCAAGATGACCTTCTGGGTGGCCTCGTTGAGCTTTTTCCACGAGTTCATGTTGGCCGCCATCATGCCGCTGGCCCAGTTGATGCCCAGCGGGTAGAGGAACTTTGCGCCTTCGAACCACTTGGCCTTGTAGCCGCCCAGGGTGCCGGTGATGGCACAGTCGATCACGCCATTGACCAGGGCCTGCTGCACATCGCCGAACGCCATGTTGATGCCGGAGCCGCCGAAGTACTCGACGAAGTCGGCCTGCGAGGCGCCCGAGGTACGGACCTTGCGCCCCTTCAAGTCGGCCAGTGATTTGAACTCACTGCGGCAGTAGAGCACCTGCGCCTGGAATGAGGTCATGGCAAGGGTTTTGAGACCCTGCTTCTCGTAATACTGCTCAAGCACCGGGCGAAAGCGGGTCGTGACTTCCCAGAAAGTTTCCAGGGTGGTCGAAACCCCGGCCAGATCGGTGGCGTCATTGATCGCGTTTTCGCCGGCGAGGAAGCCCAGTTGCGTGGCGCCAACGTCATACACGCCCTGGCGCAGGAGTTTGAACACTTCGGCGCCCTTCAGGCCCATCTCGTTCCATGGCTTGATGGTGCCGCTGAGCGCGCCGCCGGTGGCCGCCGGCAGGACTTTGGTCCACAGCGGCACTTCGAGCTGCTGCGATTGCGTGGTGATGCCCAGATTGCCGACCACGTTCAAGGTGGCTTTCGAATAAGTCTGCGCCAGGGCGCTGCCTGCGGTGAGCGCCAGCGCGGACGCGGCGATCAGGGAATGGATTGAAGATGAACGCATGTGACTCTCCTTGCGGTTGCGGGTTGGAACGATCGATCGGAAACAGACTATTTGCTGGCAGCCACCAGCGTCGGCAGCCACATGGCGATACCGGGCCAGGCGATCAGTGCGGCAATCAACAGCAGCATGGCAGTAAGGAACGGCACGATGCCAACGGCCACGTCGCGGAACGGACCGCCGCCGCGCACCGACTGTACGACAAACAGGTTCATGCCGATCGGCGGGGTGATCAGCGCGGCCTCGATCAGGATCACGAACACCACGCCGAACCATACCGGGCTGTAGCCCAGTTGCTTGATGATCGGTACCACGATCGGTGTGGTGGCGATCATCAGGGTCAGGGTTTCCACAAAGCAGCCCAGCACGAGATAAAGCGCGATGATGGCCAGCAGCACCGCCAGCGGTGGCCAGGACAGGCCCTTGACCGCGTTGGTGGCCAGGTCTGTGAGGCCGATGGTCGACATGACGAAGTTGAGGAAAAACGCCATCAGGACGATCAGCATCACCATGGCGGTCGTGCGCACCGTGCTTTCGAACGAACGCAGCAGCACTTCCACGCTCAGGCGCCCGCGCAAGATCACCAGAAACAGGGTGCCGATCACGCCAAGCGCGGAAGCTTCGGTGGGCGTGGCGAAGCCGGCGTAGATCGAGCCGACCACCAGGATGAAGAGCGCCAGCGGCGGGCCCAGGTGCAACAGGGCGGCAAAGCGTTCGCCCCAGGTCGCAGGCGCCGATTTGAGCGCCAGCCCAGGGCGCACCAGGCAGATGAAGAACACGAAAACCGAAAACACGACAGCCAGGGTGATGCCGGGAATCAGGGCGGCCAGGTACAGGTCGGACACCGAGGTTTCCGACAGTGCCCCGTAGATCACCATGTTGATCGACGGCGGGATCAGGATGCCGAGCGTGCCACCGGCGGCCACGGTGCCCAGGAACAGGGTCGGGTTGTAGCCGAACTTGACCATGTTCGGAATCGAGATGGTGCCGATGGTGGCGGCAGTGGCGACGCTCGAGCCGGAGGTGGCAGCGAACATGGCCGAGGCGGCGATGTTGGTATGCATCAACCCGCCGGGAATCCGCCCAACCCATTTGTCGAGCGCGTCGTACATGCGCTCGGCCACGCCGGAGCGCAACAACAGTTCGCCCATCATGATGAACATCGGCACGGCCACCAGGTTGAAGTCGGCGCTGGCCGTCCACGCGATCTCGCCCACTGCGCGCACCAGCGGGAAGTCCGAATACATGCTGCCGAGGACCGCTCCCAACACGCCCAGGCCGGCCGCGACAAACAGGCTCGAGGCGATGAACAGCAGCAACAGGATGGTGGCGGTGGCGAGCATGTTCAGCCCTTGGGGTTGCTGCCGGCCACGGCGACGGCCGGCGCATCGACGCTGGCGGCGATCTCTTCGTCGAGCGTGCTTACGCCCAACTCGGCGGTGATGGCGTCGGTGCGGCCGCGCAGCGCGCGGGCCAGGGCGACGACACCGGTGGTCGTCACCACGAAGGCGAACCATGCCAGGCCAAGCAGCCAGATCGCCTGCGGTATGGCGATGCGCAAGCCGAGGCTGGAATTCGAACGCGCGCCGGAGGCGACGTTTTGCAGCAAGGCCTGGGTGCACCAGTACGCCAGCGTCACCGCGATTGCCGCCAGCGTCAGTACGGACAGCACGTCGAGCCAGGCGCGTGCCGTCCTGGGCAGGAAGTTGTAAACCACCTCGATGCGGATATGCGCCTTGGAAAAAAAGGCGTAGGCCAGGCCGAAGGAAGTGGAGATCGCGAAGGCGTAACCGGACAGCTCGAAGCTCTCGAAGTAAGTCGATTTCACCAGGTTGCGGAAAATCACGTCGAGGGTGATCAGCACCGCCGAGCCTAGGATCATGGCGCCGCCACCCCAGGCGAACCAGCGCGAAATGCGCGCCGAGCCTTGACGCAAGCGGTCGGGGAAACCGCTCATGTGTCAAACCCGGGTTCGCAGGACTGCCCGGCGCCAGCCGCGCCCGTCAGTTGGCGGGCATTCGGGCTCCCTGCCTGCGCCTTGCAGCACCGGCGTGGCCTTTTGAAGGCGTGTTCGAGTCTATCCATCGGGTCGCTCTGATTCAAAGGGGAACGAAGTCTGGTCTGCCGCTTGATGCGCCGGCTCGGCCATTGTATCCACCAGCAAGGCATGCGCGCGCGCCCGCTGCTGGCGATCAACACCACGATCTATTGGCATGCGCTGCGCGAATTCGGCATTACCGATCGCATAGCCGGGTTCGGCCCCCTGCTCGCGCGCTACCGATTCTTTCGCAGCGATGCATTCAGGCGGCGCGACGCCGCGTCGGCGCGCAACGTGCTAAGTTGTCGCATGCACGCGTCAACGCATGCACCCCTGGAGCACGTGGCCGCTGCTGCCGCTGCCTGAGCGAAGGCCATCAATAACCCAAACCCGAGACATACAGCAATGACCAGCCCGGTAATCGACGTTCACACCCACATGTTGTCCCACGAATGGGTCGCCGCGCTGCGCGCCCACGGCGCCCCGCGCTATTCGCTCAAGCAGGTGCGCGGCGGCCTGGAGGCGATCCATCTCGACGGCGCCCCGTTCATGACCCCGGTGCCGCCGATGTTCGACTATGACGCGCGCGTCCGCATGATGGACAACGCCGGCATCGATGTCTCGGTCATTTCGGTCACCTGTCCGAACGTATTCTGGGGCGGGGAGGATGTCTCCACCCGCACCGCGGTGATGATGAACGATACCTTCGCCGCCGCGCAGCGGCAGTACGCCGGGCGCATTCACTGGTTCGCCACCCTGCCCTGGCAATACCCGGCGCGCGCGGTGGCCGAACTGGCGCGCGCGCGCGCCGCCGGCGCGGTCGGCGTGATGGTGCTGGCCAATATCGACGGCCTGCACCTGACCGACCCGCAGTTTGCGCCGGTATGGCAGGCGATCGACGCCGCCGGCCTGCCGGTGCTGGTACACCCGACCGCGCCTCCCGGAGTGGCGCAGATGGACATGCAGCAATTCCAGCTGACCGCCTCGATCGGCTTCACCTTCGATACCTCGCTGGCGGTCGCACGGATGATCTACGACGGCTTTCTGGACCGCTATCCGAACCTGAAAATCATCGCCTCGCACGGTGGCGGCGCGCTGCCGTTCCTGATCGGGCGCATGGACCAGTGCTTCCATCACATTCCGGCCTGTCGCGAGAAGATCGAGCTCGAACCCTCCGATTACCTGCGTCGCATTTACGTCGATTCGGTGGTGTTCCGCCAGGATGCGCTCGAGATGTGCGTGCGCAATGTCGGCAGCATGAACGTGCTGTATGGCTCGGACTATCCGCACACCATCGGCGACGTCTACAACACCTTGGCGCAGGTCGATGCGCTGCCCGACGGTGTACGCGACCGCGTGCGCGGCTACAACGCGCAACGCATTTTCAGGTTGTGAGGCAATGCCTGGCGTGGCTGCTGTTGCCTTGGCTGGCGTCCTGCGCCGGCATCGACGGGTCGCGCGAGGCTATGTTCGAAGACTTGATCGGCGGGCGCTGGCACTGGGTGGGCATGGTTGCCAACTCAGGTGCGACAGCGGTGCCCGAGCCGGCGCTCTACTGGGCCGAATTCGCAGCCGCGGGCGGGGTCGTGGTGCTGGCCGATTGCAACGGTGGCGTGGGGCGGCTGGGCAGCGGACCTCTGGCCATCGGCCCGATCGGCCTGACGCGGCGCATGTGCGGGCCGGCATCGCTGGATTCGCGTTTCGTGGCCATGCTTTCGCAGGTACGCTCGGGCGCATTCGATGGCGAGCTGTTGCGCCTGCGTGCCAACCAGGGCGAGCTGGTTCTGCTGCGCGACGCCCGTGCCAGCCTGCAGGGCTTTGCCTGTCCCGCCGGCGCGTCTTTGACGGTGGCCTTCGGTGGCGACCATGCGTATCTGCTCGAGGGAGAACGCTTTCGCCCGCTTGCGCGCCAGGCCGGTACCTCCGGCGAGCGCTATGGCGACGGCCGGATTGCGCTGCTCAGAACTGGCCAGGAGCTCATCGTGCGATCACCTGCGGCGCAGTCGGTCAGGGCATGCGTGCGCGATGAGACTGTTGCCCCACGTGAAACGCGCTAGCCCATGAAAGCCAGCCGACCAGGCTTCGCCTTGCGCGCGCTCAATGGCGAGTTCGGCGTCGAGGCGCTCGGCGTGGATGCCGCCGTGCCGCTCGATGGCAACACGGCCGCAGCCCTGCGTACGGCATTCGAGCGCCATCGCATCCTGGTGCTGCGCGACCAGACGCTTGCGCCGGCCGCGCATGTGGCCGTAAGCCGCCTGTTTGGCGAACTTGAAATTCATGTGCTGGACCAATACCACAAGGCGCAGTATCCGGAGATATTCGAGCTGTCCAATCTCGGGCCCGATGGCCGGCCCAATGCGGAGCATCCGGATCGTGGCACGCTGTTCTGGCATACCGATGCCTCGTGGCAGGCAGAGCCCGCGCTGGCGACGCTCTTGTATGCCGAGCAGGTGCCGGCCAACGGCGGTCACACGCTGTTCGCCGACATGATCGGCGCGTATGAGGCTTTCGGCGCTGCCGAGCGCGCCCATTTTGCACAACTGCGCGTGCGCCACGACCTGCATGTCTCGCGCCTCAAGGCGGGCTATGCGGGCATGACCGCGGCGCAGCGCGAGCAACGTCCGCCGGTCGAGCATCCGCTGGTGCGCGTGCATCCGCCGAGCGGGCGTCGGGCCATCTATCTGGGCAGCCACGGCCAGGAAATCATCGGATTCACCGATTTGCAGAGTCGCGGCCTGATCGAGCGCATCATGAACCACTGCACCGAGCCACGTTTTGTCTACGACCATGCATGGCGCGCCGGCGATCTGGTGATGTGGGACAACCGCGCCACCGTGCATCGCGGCACCGAGTACGATACTGCACTTGAGGCGCGCGTGGTGCGCCGCACGGTGGTCAAAGGCGAGGCGGTGATCGCGTGTTGACCTTTGATTCTGCACTGGAGGCAAAAACGTGAGACTGGTCAGCTTTGATCTACCAAGCGGCGCACGCCACATCGGCGCCATGCTGCCCGGCGCAACCCGCATCGCCGATTTCAGCGCCGCAAACGACGCCCCGTGGGCGCGCGACATGCTGGCCCTGATCGATGCCGGCGCCGACGGGCTGGCTGCGGCGCGAGCCTGCCTGGCCGCGCCGCGTGTGACGCATGATCTCGCGGCGGTGAAATTGCTGGCGCCGGTGCCGGAGCCGCGCCAGATGCGCGACTTCCTGTGTTTCGAGAAACACCTGCGCCAGGCGCGCACCCAGCGCCACCTGTTCGGCATCACCGGCTACCCCACCGACCCGGCCAAGGTGGATGTACCACGCGTCTGGTACGAAGAGCCGGTCTACTACAAGTGCAACCGCTTCGCGGTGGTCGGCAGCGGCCACGATGTGGTGTGCCCCTCGTATTGCCAGATGCTCGACTACGAACTCGAGTTCGGCATTTTCCTGGGCAAGCGCGGCAAGAATATCGCCCGCGCAGATGCGGGCCAGCATATCTTCGGTTATTGCATCTTCAACGATTTTTCGGCGCGCGACCAGCAGATGCGCGAAATGCAGGCCCAGCTAGGGCCCACCAAGGGCAAGGATTTCGATACTGCCAACGTGATGGGGCCGTGGCTTGTCACCGCCGACGAAGTGCCCGATCCGTATGCCCTCACCATGGTGGCGCGGGTCAACGGGGTCGAGTGGTCGCGCGGCACCAGCGGCGACATGCACCACAAATTCGCCGATATCCTGGCCCATGTGTCGCGCGACGAAACTGTGTACCCCGGCGAATTCTTCGGCTCCGGCACCGTCGGTAGCGGCTGCGGGCTGGAACTCGGGCGCTTCCTCAAGATCGGCGACGTGGTCGAACTCGAGATCACCGGCCTTGGTATTCTCACCAACCGCGTGGTGGCATCGGCCGCCGCACAGCAAGAAACTCAGGAGACGCTTTCGTGAAAATCTCAATCGCCGTATTGGCTGCAGCCGCCTTTCTGGCCGCCCCACCAGGCTTGGCCCAGGAAGCCTTCCCCAACCGCCCGGTGCAACTGATCCTGCCCTTCGGTCCCGGCGGCAGCGACGCCATGTTTCGCGCTTTCGCGCAGTCGATGAGCAACGTGATGGGCCAGCAGTTCGTGCTGGTCAATCGCGAAGGCGCGTCCGGGCGCATCGGTGCGTCCCAGATTGCGAGCGCGCGCCCCGATGGCTATAGCCTGCTGGTGGGCCCGACCACGCCGATCACCAACCTGCCTTACACCATGAAGGACCTGCCCTACCAGTTCGACTCCTTCGACTTCGTGTGCCAGGTGTTCGTCAATGCGTTTACCTTGACGGTGCGCGCCAACTCGCCCTACAAGACCCTGAAAGACGTGCTCGACGCCGCTCGCGCCAATCCTGGCAAGTTCAACTACGGTCATGCCGGCATCTTCACCGGCCCGCACATCAACATGGAGACCTTGTCCAAGCAGGCCTCCATCAACGTGCAGCAGATTCCCTATCGCGGCGACGCCGCGATGATCCTGCGCCTTCTGGCCGGCGATCTCGAATTCGGTGTCAATTCCACCGGCTCGATCTCCACCCGCCCGGACATCCGGCCGATCGCGGTTTTCTGGGACCGCCGCCATCCGGCGATTCCCGATGTGCCGACGGTGACCGAGTTGGGCTTTCCCAGCTCGCCGCCCGGGTACCAGGGCGTGTTCGCGCCCAAGGGCACCCCCAAGCCGGTGCAAGAGGCGCTGGAAAAAGGCTGCGAGGCGGCCACGCGTGACGAAACTCTCAAGGGCCATGCCACGCGCCAGGGCGTGCCGATCGTCTTCATCAAAGGAGCGGACTTTGCGCTGTTCGCGCGCGCCGACCATGAGCTGAAAGGGCGCATTTTCCGTGAACTGAACCTCAAGGCGGAGTAGTCGCTTCGGCATCGAGCTCAAGTCCTTGGCTGCAGGCAACTTGTCGCAACAGGAGCGATTCCCATGCCCTCTCTCACACCCGAAGAAATCTCCCTGTATCACCGCGAAGGCTATGTGATACCGGGCTATCGCCTGGCGCCGGAGCGCGCCGCGCGGCTGCGCGCCACGCTGGATCGCCTGATTGCCCAAAACCCCGGCGTGCGCCCGGAAAAGCTGGTCAGCGCGCACATCGAGCGCAAACCCGGCCAGGGCATCAAGGGCGACGGCAAAAATGACGAAGGGGTGCAGGGCTGCCAGGAATTTCTCGACCTGGCGATGGACCCCGCGATCCTCGACCTGGTCGAAGGTGTGCTGGGGCCGGACATCATCCTGTGGGGCGCGCACGTGTTCTGCAAGCCAGCCGGCGACGGCTATGAAACACCCTGGCACCAGGATGGCCACTACTGGCCGATGCGCCCGCTGGCCAATTGCACGGTCTGGGTCGCGCTGGAGGAATCGGTGGTCGAAAACGGCTGCCTGCGGGTAATCCCGCGCTCGCATGCCGAGCGCATGACGCACGCGCATTTGCGCGAGGATCGCGACGACCTGACGCTCACCATGCGCACCGAGGAGCGGCATTTCGACCCGTCCACCGCGGTGTCGCTCGAACTTCTGCCGGGCCAGATGTCACTGCACGACGTCTACCTGATCCATGGCGCCGAACCGAATCGTTCGGGCAAGCGGCGCACCGGCATCGCGTTACGCTACATGCCGGGCACCTCGGTGTTCGAGCGCGACATCAGTCTGGCCGGTACCGGCGTTGCCACCGCGTTTGCCACCCGGCCGCTGTGGCTTCTGCGCGGGCGGGATCGTACCGGACGCAACGATTTCAAGGTCGGGCACTGGAACTGACGAGGCCGCCGGCAGCTTGCGCCACATTCGTCACCTCGACGCCGCCAAGACCAACAACATGCGCGCAGAAATCCGTACGGACCTGGACCGCACTGCGGTCATGCTGCGCCTGGCGCGCGCAAGGTCGGCAACCTGACGGCGCCGGAGGGCGCTCGTAGTGTGCGATCACCAAGCGCTTGTGTGGTGTAATTCCGCAAAACAGACATGACTCTCAGGCGCGGTTGGCCGCGCCGGGTCAAGGAGACCATTACAGCCATGAATTCGTCCGCCCCCATTGAAGTTCGTCCGCTGTCTGGCGCTGTCGGCGCCGAGATCGCGGGCTTCGACCTGGCAGAGCCGGCAAGCGACGCCCTGATCGCCGCCATGCGCAGCGCCTGGCTTGCCCATGGCGTGCTGTTCCTGCGCAACCAGCCCTTGCCAGCGGCGCAGTTCCAGGCCTTCGCCGAACGCTTTGGCGAAGTCATCGAATACCCGTTCGTCAAGGGCATCGAAGGCCATCCGCTGATCATCCCGGTGCTCAAGCTGCCGCACGAACGCAACAACTTCGGCGGCATCTGGCATACCGATACCGCCTACCTTGAAGCGCCGCCGATGGCCACCATGCTGATCGCGCGTGAGCTGCCACCATTCGGTGGCGACACCCTGTTTGCCAGCGGCACTGCGGCTTTCGAGGCCTTGTCGCCGGCGCTGCAACGCATGCTGGAAGGTCTCGAGGCAGTCAACACCTCGGCCAAGGCGGACGTCACCAAAACCCGCGAAGACCGCGTCAAGGATGCGCCGACGGCACAGTCGAAAAAGGAACTCTCCGCCGAACATCCGGTGGTGCGCACCCATTCCGAAACCGGGCGCAAGTCGCTGTACGTCAATTTCGGCCACACCGCGCGTTTCGCCGGCATGACAGAAGAAGAGAGCCGGCCGCTGCTCGACTTCCTGTTCGCCCACCAGGCCAAGCCCGAATTCTCCTGCCGCTTTTCATGGCGGGTGGGCGACATCGCGTTCTGGGACAACCGTTGCGTGCTGCACAACCCGGTCAACGACTATCACGGCTACAAGCGACTGATGCATCGAGTGACGTTGAAGGGCGAGCGGCCGCGTTAGCAGGCGTTCGTGTCGGCGATGTGTGGCGCGTGCCTGGCAGCTTGCGCCAGTCGAAGATTCGCCGCGCGCCCGTGTGAGCGCCGCGTGGACGAGGCTAAGCGCCAGCCATCTGCAGCACCACGCGCCCGGTGATGCGCCCGCCGGCCAGGTCATCCAAGGTTTGTCCGGCGGCGGACAGGGGGCGGGTTGCCACCGGAATCGGCTTGAGCTTGCCGCTTTGCGCCAGCGCGATCACTTCCCGCAGTTCGGCGAGCGTGCCCACCAGCGAGCCCTGCAGGGTTAGGCCGCGCTGGATCATGGCCGAAATCGAGAACGGCAGTTCGCCGCCGTAGAGGCCGACACCGACATAGCGGCCACCGCGGCGGAACAAGGCCAGCGCCAACGCGGCGGTGCCGGCGGTACCCACCAGGTCGACCGCGCCGTAAATCGGCCCGGCCAGCGCCTGTCGCGCCTTCTGGATGGCGCTGTCGCCGCTGCTGTCGAAGAGCGCAGTCGCACCGGCGGCACCGGCGGCGGCCAGTTTGCCTGCATCCACGTCGGCGCAGGCGATGCGTTCGTGCCCCATGGCGCGCAATGCCGCGATCACCGAGAGACCGAGGCCGCCGGCACCGATCACCAGCACCCACTCGGGCGCCGGGATCGGCGCCAGCTTGCGTGCCGCCGAGTAGGCGGTGAGCCCGGAGCAGGCCAGCGTAGCCGCATAAGCCGGGTCGAGCCCGGCGGCATCGACCAGATAGCGCGGATGCGCCACCAGCAAATGGTCGGCGAAACCGCCAGGGCGATGCAGGCCCAGGTTGCGCGGCGCCATGCACAGGTTCTCGTTGCCCTCGGTGCAGCGGGCGCAGGTGCCGCAACCGATCCACGGATAGACCACGACGTCGCTGCCGACCGCCACCGGCCCGGCGTCAGGGCCGCCTGCGACAACGCTGCCGAAAGGCTCGTGACCGAGAGTCAGCGGCAGCTTGAAGCCGCGCTCGCCGAGAACGATTTTCTTGCCGCCGCCCAGGTCCATGATGCCGTCGCGAATATGCACGTCGCTGTGACAGACCCCGCAGTAGCGCAGGCGCACCAACACTTCGGTGCCTTGCGGCGCGGGTGTTTCCCTGAGCAGGCGCTGCAGCGGCTTGCCCCATTCGGTGACGTCGTAACTTTCCATGATTTCTCCTCCTTTTTTGTTTTGAACAGGCTGCTGTGCCAGCGGCTGCAAATCCGACCTCGGGTGCAGGCCCGCGCGAACGGCCGCGCCGGCGCTGCGCGCGTGTCCGGGCGTTTGCTACATGGCGACATAGCCACCGTCGACTGTCAGCATATGCCCGTTCAAGTAGCGCGCGCCGTCCGAGCACATCCACACCACGGCGTCGGCGATTTCCTCCGGGGTGCCGAAGCGCCGCTGGGCAATGCGCGAGATCAGCTCTTCCTTGCGCGCGGCGTGGCCTTCGAAGATGCGCCTGGTCATCGCCGTTTCGATGAATCCCGGGCACACCGCGTTGACGCGAATACCCTGCGACGCATAGGCCAGGGCGGCGCTCTTGGTGAGCCCGGTGACACCGTGCTTGGAGGCGATGTAGGCGCAGTATCCAGGCGTGCCGACCAGTCCCGCGATGGAGGCGGTGTTGACGATCGCGCCGCCTCCCTTTGGCAGCATGGCCGCAATTTCGTGTTTCATCGCCAGCCACACGCCCTTCAAGTTGACCGCGATGACGCGGTCGAAGTCATCCTCTTCCATGGTGGCAACCGGTGCGGGCGAACCTTCGATGCCGGCATTGTTGAAGGCGCAGTCGATGCGGCCGAACGCGGCTGTTACCGCGGCGATAAGTGCCTTGACGCTGGCGGCTTGCGCCACGTCGCAGCCTGCCGATTGCGCTTCGCCGCCGGCGCTACGCACCAGGCGCGCGGTTTCTTCGGCGCCGGGGGCATCGAGATCGGCTGCGAACACGCGGGCGCCGGCGCGCGCAGCGGCCAGCGCGGTGGCGCGACCGATGCCGCCGGCCGCGCCGGTGACTAGCATCACTCTGGTTTCAAGCATAGCTGTCCTGCCTTTAAAAAAACGGCTTTGATGAAGCGGATTGAAGCGTCGATCATAGTGGCGTTTCCCTGGCAGCCTGTCGGACTTGGGGAGCGTCGGCTGCCAGAGTATCAGGCCAATGGGCGGAAGAATTCGCGAATCTCGCCGGCCAGCGCCTGCGGCTGCTCAAGCGCGGCGAAATGGCCGCCGCGCGCCATCACGCTCCAGCGCTGGATGTTGAACACGCGTTCGGCAGCTTCGCGCGGCGGGCGCAGGATCTCGCGCGGAAATTCGCAGTAGCCGGTCGGCACCGT
>CAYYFR010000113.1:0-18111 GCA_964470865.1 uncultured Burkholderiales bacterium
CTATCGCACGCGGTCTGCGCGGTGGCGCACACACAGCGCTGCGTCGGGCGGATTCACAAATCCCCGCGCGTGACCCAGCGGTTGAAGCGGGGATCAGTGCTCATGTTTGGTCGTTGGAAGAAATTGCCAAACTGGCCGACTAACGGTACTTTTTGATGCAGTGCCAATTGCCGCTTAGTTTGGCTGGTGGTGCAATTACCAAACCCAGAGTTTGGTAGCGCGCTTCGGCGGGTTTTTGTCGCCATCATTCTCCATGAAGTCCGGGATGGAAAATATAGAAAGTGCCGGGAATCGTCGATCTGACACCTTCCGGGAATCCTGCTTTTCCAACTCGAACCGAGACACTACCTGCGCCGCATGATCAAGGCAGCGGTACCGGCTTTGCCAGGCGCAGGGCCACCGCATGTTCGATGCCGTCATCGACCAATGCGATCGTGCCGTCGTCCCGCACGGCACCGTCCTGCCGCAGTTGCGCCGGCGAGCCGGATTCGCCATCGCGGGTCACGGTGATGGTGTAGGGCGTGGCGCCGTGGCGGTAGACCATGCGGAAGCCCGGCCAATGGTCCGGCAGGCAGGGCGCGAAGTGCAGCGTCGCGCCTGCGCGCCGTACACCCAGGAGCGATTCGAGGATCAGCCGGACCATCCATCCGGCCGAGCCGGTGTACCAGGTCCATCCGCCGCGCCCGGCGTGGGCGGCGGCGGCATAGACGTCGGCGGCGATCACGTAGGGCTCCACCTTGTAGATGGCGGCCGCGTCGGCGTCGCGGGCGTGGTTGACCGGGTTGATCATGTCGAACAATTCCCAGGCGCGGCGCGTATCGCCCTGCGCGGCGAAGGCCATCGCCGCCCAGATGGCCGCGTGGGTGTATTGGCCGCCGTTTTCGCGCACGCCCGGCACGTAGCCGCGGATATAGCCGGGGTCGAGCGCCGACTTGTCGAACGGCGGGTCGAGCAACTGGATCAGCGCGTGGTCGCGGCGCACCAGATGCTGGTCGAGAGAATCCATCGCCTGGCGCGCGCGTGCCGGATCGGCAGCGCCGCTCAACACCGCCCAGCTCTGCGGGATCGAATCGATGCGGCATTCGGTGTTGGCAGCCGAGCCCAGCGCGCCGCCGTCGTCGAACCATGCGCGCAGGTACCACTGGCCGTCCCAGCCGTGCTGTTCGAGGTTGCGCCGCAGCGTCGCGGCCTGCTGCCGGCACAGTTCGGCCTGCGCGCTGTCGCCGTGGATGTGCGCCAATGCGCCAAAGCGCTCCAGGGTGTCGTACAGGAAGAAGCCCAGCCATACGCTCTCACCGCGGCCTGCGATGCCGACCAAGTTCATGCCGTCGTTCCAGTCTCCCGACCCCATCAGCGGCAGGCCGTGAGTACCGAACGAAAGTGCGCGAGCGATCGCGCGCACGCAGTGTTCGTAGAGGGTCGCACTGGTCTCGGAGCGGGCCGGCAGGTCGTAGTAGGAATCGTCGCCCGGGCTGAGCGCTCGGCCCTCGAGGAAATGCACTGTCTGGTCCATCAACGCGCGGTCGCCGCTGGCCTCGACATAGCGGCACAGCGCCTGCGGCAGCCACAACAAATCATCGGAACAATGGGTACGCACACCGCGCCCGGCGGGCGGATGCCACCAGTGCTGCACGTCACCCTCGACAAACTGGCGGCTTGCAGCCAGCAGGATCTGCTCGCGCAGCGCCGCCGGCGCGCAATGCACCAGCGCCATTGCATCCTGCAGCTGGTCGCGGAAGCCGAACGCGCCGCCGCTCTGGTAAAAGCCGCTTCTCGCCCACAGGCGGCAGGCCATGGTCTGGTAGATCAGCCAGCCATTGGCCAGCAGGTTCAGAGCCTCGTCCGGCGTCTCGACCTGCACGGCGCCAAGCGTGGCGGCCCATTGCTCGCGCACTGCCTCGAGCGACTCGCGCGCGGCCTCGGGGTTGCGCTGGCGCTTGATCGTTGAGGCGGCGTCGTCGGTGCCGCGGCGCCCGGCGGCCCCGAGCCGGAACACGACCTCACGTGACTGGCCTGCGGCCAGTTCAAGCGGAATCTGGATGGCGGCGCAGGGGTCCATGCCGGCGCCGACCCGGCCCGACAGGCGGGCGCGCGCCATCGCGGCCGGGGCGCTCGTGCTGCCGTTGCGGCCGAGGAATTCGCCGCGATCGCCGGTGAAACTGACGCCGGTGGCGAGCGTCGCGCCGGCGGCGTCGAAAAACGCCACGCGGTCGGGAAATTCGGTGCTGTAGGGATTACGCGCGCAGATCGCCCCGCTGCCGGGGTCGATCTCGGTGACCACATGCATTGCGGCACGCGCGCGCAAATCGCCCAGCACCCACTCGACATAGCCGGTGGCGGACAGGCGGCGGTGCCGGCCGGACTGGTTGGACAGCCGCAGCACCGAAAACTTGAGCGCGGTCCGGCAATCGACATGAACGGTGAGTTCGGAGGCGATGCCGTCCTCGACATGGGTGAACACGCTGTAGCCGAAACCATGGCGCGCCACGTGCGGCGCCGTGCCGCCGCAGGGCAGCAGCGTGGGCGACCAGAAATTCCCGCTCTCCTCGTCGCGGATGTAGAGTGCCTCGCCGCAACTGTCGCCCACCGGATCATTGCCCCAAGGCGTGAAGCGGAACTCGTGCGCGTTTTCACACCAGGTATAGGAAGCGCCGGATTCCGAAATGACGGTGCCGAAGGCGGCGTTGGCGAGCACGTTGACCCAGGGCGCCGGCGTTGTCTGCCCACGCGTGCTGGTGACGACGTACTCGCGGCCGTCGGCGGAAAAGCCGCCGTGCCCGTTGAAAAAGCGCAATGACTCCGGCGCCGGCTGTGCCGGCGCCGGCGTCGGGGCGCGCCCTGCTTCGCGGATCGCCGCACGCGGCGCCTGCGCTGCTCGCGGCAACGGTGCTTCGCGCGCAACACGCGGCGCGCGCCGGTTGATCTGCTCGGCCAAGGCCCCGCGGGTGTCGCTGATGATGACTCTTGCCACGGTCTGGAACAGGACGCGGTCCTCGCCGGAAATCTGTTCGGCGGCGCGCACGAAGATGCCGCCGGGGCGCTCGTTGGCGTGCGCTTCGACGCCGGCCGCGATCAGGCCCGTGATCTGTTCCTGCAAGGCCTGGCGATAGCCCGCATGCTCTTCGTTCCAGATCACCAGATCGACCGCCAGGCCCTTCAGGCGCCAATAGAAGTGGGCTTGCACGAGTTGCCGCACCAGCTCGATATTGGCGGCATCGCCGATGGTGAGCAGCACAATAGGCAGGTCGCCGGAGATGGCGTAACCCCACAGGCCCGATTGGCCGCGCCGGTTGCGCAACAGCACGCCGGCGTCCGCGCGCATCAGCGGGTTGGCGTAGACGATCGAGCCTGCCAGGCGTGCGTACAACTGCGCGTCGGACTCGCTGGCGTTGATCTGCTGCAGGTTGACCCAGCTGTGGGTCCAGGCAAGATCGAACACGCGATCGGCCAGGCGCCGGTCGCGATATTTGCCGATCAAGGACAGCACCGCCTCCGGCGTCTCGCCGATGCCGGTGACCAGATCGATGGTGGCGGCCGCGCCGGCCTCGATGGTCACCTGGCAGCGGATCGCGACGATCGGGTCGAGCACCGAGCCGGCGCTGCCTGACAACGGGTCGACCCGATCGAGCGCGGCGGGCGCAGCCACGTCGCGCGTGCGGCCGATGAAGCGCATGCGATCGGTCTCGAACGAGGCGGCGCCGGGCTTGCCGCCGTGGATGGCCATCAGGTGGAACATCGAAGCCAGCTTTTCGCCCTGCGAACGGGGCCGGCGGCGGCAGACGATGGCTTGCGCCTCGGTCAGGATTTCGGTTTCGACGAACAGGTTGCTGAAGGCCGGGTGCAGGGCGTCGGCCGCCGGTGTGGCCAGCACCACCTCCGCATAGCTGGTCACTTCGATGGTACGGCGCGTGCGCGCGCGGTTGACGATGTGCAGGCGGCGCAGTTCGATGTCGTCTTCGGGCGAGACCACGATCTCGGTGTGGGTCTCGTAGTCCAGGTCGCTGCGGCGGAACTCGGCGCGCGCCTCGGAAAAGATCGCCTCGAAGGCGTCGGCCTCGCGCCCGGTAGGCTGGTGCGCTGCGGACCAGGTTTCCCCGGAGGCGACGTCGCGCAGGTAGCAGAAGCTGCCCCAGTTGTCGCGCGTGGCGTCTTCGCGCCAGCGGGTGACGGCCAAGTCCTTCCAGCGGCTGTAGCCGCCGCCGGCGTTGGTCACCATCACGTGGTAACGGCCGTTGGAGAGCAACTGCACCTCCGGCACCGGGGTGTCGGCGCTGGCGAGAACGCGCATCGGCATCGCCGGGCCGCTTTGCGCCTCGCGCGTATCGGACAGTTCGGCGATGTGGAAATGGAACACTGTGGCCGCAGGCACGCGCTCCTGCAGCAGCAGCATGGTCGCCTTGATCAGCGGGTCGGCGGCGAAACGCCGCTGCATCGGACGCTCGCATAGCAGGTGCGCCAGGGACAGCAGCATCATGCCCTGGTGGTGCGCCATGAACGAACGCACCACCGCCGCGGACTGGCCACGCGGCAGGCGCGAGGGCGTGTAGTCGACCGCTTCGTACATGCCATGCCCGGCCGCCAGGCCGTCGGCGGCCAGGCGCTGCAGGTTCTGGCAGGCCGCGGCCGGACTAACCATCAGCGCCAGCGCCGACGCGTAGGGTGTGACTACCAGGTCTTCGGCAAGGCCGCGCTTCAAGCCCAGGCCCGGCACGCCGAAGGCGCGGTACTGGTAATTGAGGCTGCTGTCGACGGCGTTGTAGCCGGATTCGGAAATGCCCCAGGGCTTGCCGGTGACGCCACCGTAGGCGATCTGGCGCCGCACCGAGCCCAGGGAGGTCTGTGCCAGCAACGTGTTGGCGTATTCCGGCATCACCAGCAGCGGCATCAGATACTCGAACATCGATCCGCTCCACGACAGCAGGATGGAGTCGCCGTTGACGTTGGTGAGCAGGCGTCCGAGGGCGAACCAGCTTTCCTGCGGCACGCAGCCCTGGGCGATGGCCACGAAACTGGTCAGGCGCGCTTCGGAGGCCAACAGGTCGTAGTGGCCGGCATCGCGGCGCTGCTGGTCGACGTTGTAGCCGACCGTGAAGAGGTGCCTTTCGCGGTCGTAGAGGAAGTCGAAATCCATTTCCGCCAGTTCGCCGGCATGGAGGGCCAGTTCGCCGATGGCCGCGATGCGCGCTTGCGCACGCGCCTGCCCGAGCGTCGCCAGTGCGCGCGGGTCGGTACTGCCGCTTGCGGGCGTGGCGCCCGACCCGGTGCTGCCGATCGCTGGCGTAGCGCCGGCCCCGGTGGCGGCGAGGTAGTCCGCCGCGAGCGCGGCAAGGTCGCGCAGCGTCGGCTGCGCTCCGAGGCCCGGCAGTTCGAAGCGTTCCGTTGCGGCCAGGCCGGGGTTCAACCATGGCGCGATGTGCACCAGATCGTCGCGGGCATCGAGGATTTGCGCGTGCAGCGCACGCGCCCAGCGCGCGGCCTCGGTGGCACCGGCGGTCACGTCGAGCCGGCCGGCGAGCGGGGCGGACTCCGCAGCAAGCCGATCCAGCCACAGACAGGCTGCTTCCAGTGTGGCCGGAGCGGCATCGCAGGCCGAATCGATGGCGCGCCGCAGGCTGTCGATATGCGCGGCAGGCCCCGCTGGCGCGGCGTCGGCCAGCACGCGCACGGTGTCGCCCAGGGATTCGAAGGTGCGTGGCGCTACGATCGGTGCATCGGCGAGCGCGGCCAGGCCCGAACGCAGTGTCAACAGATGGCCGGCCAGGTTGCCGCTGTCGACTGAAGAAATGTAGAGCGGCGAGAGCGGCAGGAGGGTGAGGGTGTCGTACCAGTTGTAGAAATGGCCGCGATGGCGCGCAAGCGTGCGCATCGTCTCGATCGCGTCGCTGCTTCGGTTGATCAGCCGGCCGCAGCTGATGGTGCCGAAATCGTGCGCCGCCAGGTTTGCCAGCAGCGCCAGGCCCATGTTGGTCGGTGAGGTGCGGTGCGCCAGCGTGGCCACCGGATGCTCCTGATAATTGTCGGGCGGCAGCCAATGGTCGGCCGCGGTGACGTAGTCTTCGAAAAAGGACCAGGTGCGTCGGCCGAGTTTGCGCAGGAACAGGTTTTGTGCTTCCGACAGCCGCGCCTGACGGGCGATGAGCGGACGGCTCACCCACCAGGCAAGCACGGGCGCTGCCAACCACAGACCCAGCACGGGAGCGGCGGCCGCGAGGGCATGCGGGCGCGTTGCCGCCAGAAGCGCGGCGCCGGCGAGCGCGCTGGCGGGGGCGATCCACATCGCCCCGCAGGTGTGCAGGAGATCGACCAGTCCGCCCGGCGGCGCGCGCCTGCCGCTCTCGTGCGCGCGTTGCAGTTCGGCCGAGGGAATCCATTCCAGCAGGCGACGGCGTGTCACAAGCACCCGTGCCGAGGTGCGCATGATCGCGCCCAAGGTGTAGAACGCTTCGTAGGGCAGGCAGGCCAGCATGAACAGGCTGTGCGTAAGCTCGATCGCGCTGGCGCGCAACACGCCTTTCACATGCTCGAAGGCGCCGATGTCGGCGGGTTTGCGCAGCAGTTTCAGTAGTGTGCCGGCCAGGGTCGGCAGGAACAGCACCGCGATGACGGCAAGGCTCCAGTTCAGGGGCGTGGGCGGCGCGCTCCAGCCGAGCAGCAACAGGAAGATCAGCGCCCCAGGCACCAGGCTGCGCCGCAGGTTGTCGAGGATCTTCCATTGCGAAAGCTTGGACAGCGAATTGGGGCAGCGGGTGGCGTCGGGCCCCGGCACGCGCTTCAGAAGCCAGGAGGCGATCTGCCAGTCGCCGCGGATCCAGCGGTGCCGGCGCGCGACTTCGGAGCGGTAGCGCGCCGGCGTGTCCTCGAAAAGCTGCACGTCTGAAATCAGGCCGGCACGCGCGTAGCAGCCTTCCAGCAGGTCATGGCTGAGGATGCGGTTTTCCGGGAAGCGGTTTTCCAGGGCCTCTTCGAACGCGTCGACGTCGTAGATGCCCTTGCCGATGAAAGAGCCTTCGTGGAACAGGTCCTGGTAGACATCCGAGACCGCGCGCGTGTACGGGTCGAGGCCGGGTGTGCTGTTGCACATGCCCGCGTAGCGCGAACGATTGGTGCTGGGCAAAGTGACCGCGATGCGCGGTTGCAGGATGCCGTATCCGGCGCCGCAGCCGCCTGCCGCACCGCCACCTGCCGCGCCGCGGGCGCGGTTGAGCGGATGCGCCATGGTGGCGGCGAATTCGCGCGCCGAGTCGCGCGGCAATTGCGTATCGGTGTCGAGCGTGATCACGTACTTGACACGGCGCAGTATCGCGGTTTCGCCCACCACGAGGGCGAAAGCGGTGCGCGAGCCGTGGCGCAGCAGCTTGTTCAGGTCGGCCAGCTTGCCGCGCTTGCGCTCGTAGCCCATCCAGATGCGCTCCCCGGCGTTCCACAGGCGCGGACGGTGCAGGAGGAAGAAGGTTTCCCGGCGGAAGCGGTCGTACTTCAGGTTCAGCGCGGCAACCCGCTCTTCGGCCAGTTGCAAGAGCGGTGCATCGGCGTCGATGGTTTCGAAGGCGGCATCGGGAAAGTCGGTGAGCAGGCCGAAATGCAGGTTGCCGTCGCGGTTGGCCAGATAGCGGACCTCCAGTTCCTCTACCAGTGCCGCCACCCCGGCGGCACTGGCGAGCATGGTGGGCACCACCACCAGCGTGCGCGATTCGCGCGGAATGCCTTTGGAAAAATCCATTCGCGGCAGGGCATGCGGCGTGGCCACGAGCGTTGCGAGCCAGTTCACCATAGTCACGGCGAGCTGGCTGGCGGCAAGCATGGCCGGCAGAATGGCCATGGCCAGCAACCAGGCCGGCATGCCATCGATGGCCGCGGCACGCAGGAATACGCCTGCCATGACCAGCGTGGCAATGGCGATGCCGCCCAGGTAAAGCGGCAAAGGGTAGGCGCGGCCCAGGGCCTTGAAGGTATCAAGAGGGGATCTGCGGGCTTCGACCGCCGCCTCCAGGCGTGCCAGGCCGCTGTCGACCAGGTAGTAGCCGACATGCGCCGCGGCTTCGTCGCCATCGCTACCGGCTGCCTTGCCCTGATGCGCCAGCCAGACCGCCTTGCGCGCGACCTCGTTTTCGGAGGCGCTGGTGCGGCGGGCGATCCGTTCGACCGCGTGGCGGTAGCGGTCGCGGGTGGCGAAATCCATGCGCGCGTAGATGGCGACGGGGTCCTCGCGCAGCTTGTGTTCGACCGAGCTCATGGCCTCGACGAAATCGCGCCAGTCCATCGCACCTAAAAAGCGCAGGCTGCCGATGCTGTTGCCGATCGACACCTGGTTGGCGGCCTGACTCTGGGTTTCCGACTGCACCATGTGTTCGATGGTCAGGCCGGATTCCGAGAGGTGCTGCTCGATCCAGGTGAGCGGCAGCGCGAGCGCGGAATTGCGCCCCTGCAGGCGGCGCGCCAGCGCGGCTACGAACGAGTTGGTCAAAGGCGGGTTGGAGCGCGCCATATCGGCGATCACCAGGATCAGGCTTTTCGGGTCGTTTTCAGCGGCCGCCATCATGCGGTCGGCCCAGTCGTCTGCGAGATTGCGGTCGGTCATTCCGGCGGCTACGCGCATGGCGACGCGGCGCAGGTTTTCCAGCAATGCCAGGCGCAGCATGATGGGAATCGCCCACAGCTCGCCCAGACGCAAGTCCGCGCCCTTCTGGTAGGCGGCGACGAAGCGGTTCAGGCTGTCGGGGTCGACGCGGCCGTCGCCGTGCGAAATGGCTTCGAGCCCGATATCGTAAACCCGCGGCAACCCTGCCGACGGGCCGCCGGCCAGAAGCGGCAGTTCGCGGCTGTAGCCACGCGGAAAATGGCGCCGCGCGGTGCGGATCTGTTCCTCGATCAGGTAGAAGTTGTCGAGCAGCCACTCGCCGGCCGGAGTGATGCGGCGATTTTCCTTGACCGCCGCCATGACCAGGTTCCAGGCGGAGACCAGGGCCGCTTCATTGGTGTCCAGGCGCTCGAGCAGAAGATTGTTGCCGCGCGCCGACGCCAGGCGGTGCGATTCCGCCAGCGCCATGCCGTGGCGTTCCATCTGCTCGGCGCTGAACAGCTCGGCGCGCAATGGTTCTTCGGCTTCAGCAGGCTGCGCTGCGGGGGCGGCGCGCCACAGGCGCGCGTTCAATCGGGTGAGGGTGGCGCGAATGGTGACTCGTCCTTGCTTGCGGTTGCATCCGCGACTTTGCTCGCGGCTAGTCCTCCAGTATGACGCAAAGCACGCCGCGGGTATGTACGTTTGCGCACACAGGCGAATCCACAAGGCGCCGCCCAACTGCGCCGCGTCCGCGTGGCGCAGGAAAAAACGCCCGGCAGGGTTCGAGCTGCTGCCGGGCGCAATACTTCCGGTGCCTCGAAAGGAGGAGACAAGGAACAAGGCGCCGTCACGCATCATGCAGCCCGCGGGCGGCGCGTTCTGTGCGCCAGCGAACATGGCACGGGGACTTGTGCGGGACGCTGTTGCGTTTCGGCTGGATTGAACTACGCCTTAAACCGGAGAACCGCTGCGCCTCGCGCGAGCCCGTGGTGCGGGAGCAAGTCGTGCCGCGCACGCAATCGGCGCCGCACACAAGGGATGCGCCACAGGCGGCGGCGGCGCGCGACATGGCGCGCAGGGAAAACCGCGAGATCGCACGGCCGCAACAGGAACAGGGGGCCGGGCGCCAGGAAAGCGCAGGGCCGCAGGATCAGCACGATTCCGGTCGGCGTAGGGGACAGGCCAGGAAGGCTGCGACGAGCGTCGCCCGGGCCGCTAAGCCTGCCGCGGTGCGCGCCCCGCAAGGGCGCGCACTGCACTGCTGCTAACGAGCGGGGGCGGGCGCGGGAGGCACGATCACCATCGTGTCGCCGCCGGTCCTGCCGCGCGATCCGGTGTCACCCTTTTCGCCGGTATTGCCGGTCGCGCCGGTGTTGCCGGTGTTGCCGGTGTTGCCGGTGTTGCCGGTGGCTCCGGTGTTGCCGGTTGCACCAGTGTTTCCCGGAGCGCCGGCCGGTCCGGGTGGGCCGGGAACCGTGGTTGGTGCGGGCGTAACTACTACAGCAGGCGGCGCCACCACAGTGGGCCTGTCGCAAGCGGCAAGCGCCAGTGTCGCCAGCAGCGCCGAAATGAGCATCGAGTATTTCATTGGGAGTCCTCTTTTTTCCTCTGGCGAGAACCGCTCGGCTGAACAGATTTGCGGCCGCACAGAAACCAAGCCGAAGCTTACCTGCCGACGCCGCGTGGCTCTGTTCGGTGGCGCTCATTTGGTGATGCCGGCGCTGCCTGCTTTGCGCGCTTGCGCACATACCGCGACTTGGCGCGTGGTGCACACTGCCTTTCGTGCGGCACCGTGCGTGCGCTACCGTGGACAAAGCGGCGGGTGATGAAGGACATGCAGAACAAGGCTGCCGGCGGCGATCCCGCGACGATTCCGGCACACTGGAGCCTGGACCGCGAAGCCCTGTTGCAGGCGCTGGGCGCGGGGCCGGCGGGGCTGACGCCGGCAGATGCCGCTGCGCGTCTCGCGCATCATGGCCCCAACACCCTTGACGTGGCAAAGCGCTCGACCGCGCTCGGGCTTTTCGTCAACCAGTTCAGGAGCCCGCTGGTTCTGATCCTGATCGCAGCCTCGGTGATTTCGCTGATCGCCGCCGAGTGGGTCGATGCGACCGTGGTGCTGGTGATCGTGTTCGGCAGCACCATGCTCGGTTTCACCCAGGAAGTCATGGCCGGCAACGCCATCGAGAAGCTGCGCTCGCAAATCACCATCAACTCGACGCTGCTGCGCGGCGGCGCGCGCCTGACCCTGCGGTCGTCGCAGGTGGTGCCGGGCGACGTGGTGCTGCTTTCGGCCGGCAGCCTGATCCCGGCCGACGGCGTGGTGCTGGAAGCAAAGGATTTCTTTGTCAGCCAGGCGGTGCTGACCGGCGAAACCTTCCCGGTGGCAAAGGCGCCCGGCACGGCGAGCGCCGACGCCGCGCTGGCGGAGCGCGGCAACTGCGTCTTCATGGGCACCAGCGTGCGCAGCGGCACCGCCAGCGTGCTGGTCGCCGCCACCGGGCGCAGCACCGTGTTCGGCGGCATCGCCGGCAAACTGGCGCTGCGCGCGCCGATGACCGATTTCGAGCGCGGCATCCAGGGCTTCGGCTACATGCTCACGCGCATCATGCTGGCGATGGTAGTCGCGGTGCTGGCGATCAACATCCTGATGGCCAAGCCGCCGATCGCCTCGCTCCTGTTCGCGCTGGCACTGGCGGTGGGGCTGACACCGGAATTGCTGCCGGCGATCATCAGCATCACCCTTTCGCACGGCGCCAAGCGCATGGCGCGACTCGGCGTCATCGTGCGGCGGCTCAATTCGATCGAAAACCTGGGCAGCATGGATGTACTGTGCACCGACAAGACCGGCACCCTCACCGCCGGGGTGGTGGCGCTGGACGGCGCTTTCGATCCCGCCGGCCGCGCCGCGCCGGGGGTGCTGCGCCTGGCCGCCATCAATGCCCGCTTCCAGACCGGGCTCGACAACCCGCTCGATGAAGCGCTCGTCAAGGCCGCCGACTTGGCCAAGGTCGATACCGGCGCCTTGGCCAAGGTGGATGAAATCCCCTACGACTTCGTGCGCAAGTGCCTGTCGGTGGTTGCGCGCGAGGCGGGCGGCGCAACCCTCTTGGTCACCAAGGGCGCGCTCGACAACATCCTCGCCATGTGTACCGGCATGAGCGGGGAGGCAGGAGTGACCATGCCGCTCGACGGCGCCGCGCGCGCGGCCATCGAGGCGCGCTACGACGCCTGGAGCGCAAGCGGTTTCCGGGTGCTGGGGGTTGCCACCGGCTCGCTCGAAGCCCGGGCGGGGGCGTATACCCGCGCCGACGAGGCGGGCCTGCGTTTCGAGGGCTTTCTGCTGTTCCTCGACCCGCCCAAGGAGGATGTGCGGCAAACCATCGTCGACTTGGCCGCGCGCGGGGTGGCGCTGAAGATCATCACGGGCGACAACCGCAAGGTGGCGCGCCACGTGGCCGAAAGCGTGGGTCTCGGCGACCCGGTCATGCTGACCGGCGGCGATCTCGGCCGCATGAGCGACGAGGCGCTCTTGAACGCCGCCGGGCGCACGGTGGTGTTCGCCGAGGTCGACCCGAACCAGAAGGAGCGCATCATCCTGGCGCTGCAAAAGAGCGGGCATGTGGTCGGCTACATGGGCGACGGCATCAACGACGCGCCGGCGCTGCACAGCGCGGACGTCGGCATTTCGGTCGACACCGCCGTGGACGTGGCCAAGGACGCCGCCGATTTCGTGCTTCTGCGCAAGGATCTGGCCATCCTGCGCGAGGGCATCGACGAGGGCCGCACCACCTTCGCCAACACCCTCAAGTACATCCTCACGACCATCAGCGCCAACTTCGGCAACATGTTCAGCATGGCGGCGGCATCGGTGTTCCTGCCCTTCCTGCCGCTTCTGGCCTCGCAGATCCTGCTCAACAACTTCCTTTCCGACATTCCGGCCATGACCATCGCCGGCGACCGCGTCGATCCCGATTGGGTCGACAAGCCGCGCCGCTGGGACACCGGCTTCATCCGCGACTACATGGTGTTGTTCGGCCTGGTGAGTTCGGTGTTCGATTTCCTCGCCTTCGGCATTCTGTTGTGGGTGTTCCAGGCGGCACCGGAGGAGTTCCGCACCGGCTGGTTCATCGAGTCCCTGCTCACCGAACTGGTGATAGCGCTGGTGGTGCGCACCCGCGGCCCGTTCTGGAAGAGCCGTCCTGGCAATCTGCTGCTGGGCAGCACGGCGCTGGTGATCGCCGTGACCCTGGCCCTGCCTTACCTGCCCGGCGCGGCCCTGATGGGCTTCGTGCCACTGCCGGCACCGCTGCTGCTGGCCATGCTGGGCCTGACGCTGGCGTACGTGGTGGCGGCCGAGGTGGCGAAGAAATGGTTCTACGCGCGTCTGGCGCAGGGCGCCGGGTCCAGGCCGGCACGGTGATGCGCGCACTCAAATGGTTGGGTCTGGCGTTGGTCCTGCCGCCGCTGGTGGCAGTGGTACTGATCGCCCTTTTCGGCTGGAACTGGGCGCGCGCGCCATTGCAGCGCCTGGTGCTGGAGAAGACCGGTCGCACCCTGGTTATCGCCGGCGACCTCGACCTGGCGCTCGCCTGGCCGGCGCCGCTGGTGCGCGCCAAGGCGCTCACCTTCGCCAACCCGCGCTGGGCGAAAGAAGCGCAGATGGTGGCTGCCGACTCGGTGGAGTTCAGCGTGAATCTGGCGCAACTGTTGCGCGGCAAGCTGGCCTTTCCGCAGGTGCGGGTGGTCCGCCCGGTGGTCTTCCTGGAACTGGCGCCGGACGGACGCAAGACCTGGTTGCTCGATATCGATCAATCCGACGAGAATGCGCGCATACCCATCGGGCGCTTGACGCTCGACCACGGCCGCCTGGGTTACGACGACGAGCGCGCCGGTACCCGCATCCGCGCCGAGTTGTCGACCACCGCCACCGTGGCCGCCGCAGGGGAGATCGTCGGCGTCGAATTCCGTGCCACTGGCCAATACAAAGGACTTGCCCTGACCGCGAGCGGCAGCGGCGGACCGTTGCTGTCGCTGCAGGACCAGAACGCGCCCTACCCGCTGGTGCTGGAAGGGACGATCGGCCAAACCAGCATCAAGGCAAGCGGCAACGTCACCAGCCTGACCCGATTCGTCGCCGCCGAATTGCACCTGGCGCTACACGGCGACAGCCTGGCGCAGTTGTTTCCGCTCACCGGGCTGGCGGCGCCGGAAACCGGCCCCTTTTCCCTGAGCGGGCACCTGATGCACAGCGGCCTGGTATGGCGCTACGAGGATTTCAAGGGGCGGGTGGGCAAGAGCGATCTCGCCGGCACGCTGCAGGTCGACCTCGATGGCGCGCGCCCCTTCATGCATGGCCGAGTGGTCTCGCAGGCGCTCGACCTGGCCGACCTCGGCCCGTCGATCGGCGCCACGAAGAAGGCCGCGCCACGGGCGACTGCGTCGCTCAGCCGTACACGGGTTTTGCCCGACATGCCGTTCAAGGCGGAACGCTGGAGCCACGTCGACGCCGATGTGATCCTGAAGGCGCGCGCATTTTCCGGCGCAACAGCTTTGCCGCTGGACAACCTGTCAGCCCGGATCAGGTTGCGCGACGCCGTCCTCACGCTCGACCCGCTCGACTTCGGCCTCGCCGGCGGGCACTTGAAGGCGAACATCGTGCTTGACGGAAAGGCCGCGCCGATCAAGGCGCGCGCCAGCGTGAGCGCGCGCCAGATCGAGCTTGCCCGCCTGCTGCCGAGCGTGGAGATGGCACGTTCGAGCAAGGGGCAAATCAACGGCGAAATCGAGCTTGCGGGGCGCGGCGATTCGATCGGACGCATGTTGGCGACGGCGGACGGCAACGTCAGGCTGGCGGTGGGCAATGGCCTGATCAGCCGGCTCATGATGGAGAAGGCCGGGTTGCACTTGATCGAAATCCTGCAATTGCAGGTGACCGGCGACAACGCCGTCCGCCTGCGCTGCGCCGTCGCCGACTTCCAGGTCCGTGGCGGCGTGATGGATACGCGTCTTCTGGTGCTCGATACCGACGTCAGCACCATCACCGGCAGCGGCAGCATCGACCTTTCGCGCGAGCGCCTGGACCTGACTCTGGTGCCGCGCAGTCGCAAGATCAGCTTGGCGGCCTTGCGCAGCCCGATCCACCTCACCGGCCCGTTCGCCAAGCCGAGAATCTCGGTGGATACGGCCGCCGTCGCCACGCGAACCATCGGCGCGCTGTTGCTGGCAGTGGTCAATCCGCTAATGGCATTGATACCGCTGATCGAAACAGGTAGTGCCGGCTCGGACGGCTGCATGCCGGTGCTTGCACGCAACGAGGCCGCGCGCTAAGCGTAAAGGCGATTGGGGATGGGGTTGCGGCGAGGGTGCCGGATCCGGATCCGGGTTCGGGCCTGGCTCCGGGTTCGGGCCTGGCTCCGGGTTCGGGCCCGGGCCCGGCTCATGCGGTTTTCTGCTCATGTGGTTGCGCCCGGCCGGTTTTCCGCGGCCGGTGCCGGCGGGCCAACATCGTCTTCGAGCGGCAACAGTTCCTCGATGATCAGGCTGCCATAGCGCTGGGCCCGTGTGGCATGGCTGGACAGGGCCACGGCGGTGACGAGCTCGACCTGACTCTGCTGCGGCGCGTTGACCACCAGGAAGCTTTCTCCTTTTTGCGCGAGCGCGAGCTGGGCCTTGACAAGATCGAGTTCATAGCCCAGGCCCGCGAGGACCCCGGCATTGCCGATGTCCGACTCGGCCTGTTCGCGCATTTCCCCGGGGGTGTAGCGAATGATGTCGGCGGCTGGGAAGCCTGCCGCTGTCAGGGCCGACTCGGCGCTGGCGGACGCCGCGGCGCTGGCGAAAGACATGAGCACATGATCGACAGGCTTGAACACGCCGAAGGAAGTGGGATGGGGACGCATGGGCATTTGCTTGTCTTTCTTTGCGTAAATGACACGCCGGGGCCGGAAAGCGCAAGCCGCCTTCCCCGCCCCGATCGGCAAGCCACAGTTGTAGCCGCTCCGTCTGCCTTCGACCGTGCGGCAGCCCACATTGACCGCTGCCATGCACCTGGCCGCACAAGCCGCGCCGGCCGTACGGTAGCGCACAGAGCCGCTACCTGCCTTGCGTCATGATGTTCGAGTCGCCCGACCGCATCTGCATCCTGGCGTTCGGGGCGGCAACAATGCGCCACGCGATCCAGACCGGAGCGCCGGGCCGGCGCACAGGCGGGCTTGCCACTGCGCGATGCAACATGCACAGAGTCGGAACAGAAAACGGTGTCCTGGTCGCGGATCAATAGCCGCGCCATGGAACCCGGCACCCTGCAGGGCAATCAAAATGGAATCACTTCATGATCAAAAGGACTCTTTCCGGGCTCTTGTGGGCAATGCTGGTCGCGGGCCTCGGCGCGCCGCTGGCCGCCTGCAACACCATCGAAGGCGCTGGCAAGGACATCGAGCGCGGCGGCAAGGCGATAAGGGACGAGGCGCGCGAGGAGAAGAGCAAGACGTAAGGCCGGTTCACTTGTGCGGCGGGGCGGCATGATGCGCCTCGCGCGTTGCGCGGCTGCCGCGCTGTGTTTCTGGCTGCTGACCGCAGCCGGCTGCGCGAGCATGCCGGACACCGCATTCCTCAGCCAACGGCAAAACGCGCAAGCGGCACGCTTCGAGAACGCGCGCGGTCCACTCTCGACGCGCCGCAGCGCCGCGATCGTCGAGGCGCTCAAGCGCAGTTCCGGTGACCTCGACATCCTCGAGCGCCAGATCGTGCTCGAGCAGCAGATCACCGGCAATGCCCTCATCACCGGCAATCGCGTGCTTCTCCTGCAGGATGGCGCGGCCACCTACAAGGCGCTGTTCGCCGCCATTGCCGCGGCGAAGAACCACGTCAATGTCGAGTCCTACATCATCGACGACGACGATGTCGGCCACCGCTTCGCCGACCTGCTGATCGAGCGCCAGGCCGCCGGGGTGCAGGTAAACCTGATCTACGACAGTTTCGGCAGCATCGGCATGCCGCGTGCCTATTTCGACCGCCTGCGCGCGGCCGGAGTGCGGGTGCTGGAGTTCAATCCCTTCAATCCACTGGCCCTGAAAAGGCCGTGGGCCCCCAACCACCGCGACCACCGCAAGCTGACCATCGTCGACGGTCGCATCGCCTTTCTGGGCGGCATCAACATCAGCAGCGTCAACTCGAGCGGTTCTTCGCTCAAGCGCGACGACGAGGCGGCGCAACTGGCCAGCGGCTGGCGCGACACCGATATCGAGGTACGAGGCCCGGTGGTGGCGGAATTCCAGAAGCTTTTTCTCGACACCTGGGCGCGCCAGGGCGCGGCCGCGCTGCCTGCGCTCGACTACTTTCCGGCTCTCGCCGCGGAAGGCGACGAACTGGTACGCGCCATCGGCAGCAGCCCGGAAGATCCGTACAGCCAGATCTACCTCACCCTCATCGCAGCGATAGGCAATGCCGAGAAGCAGGTGTACCTGACCAACGCCTACTTCGTTCCCGACCCGCAACTGATCGCGGCACTCACGGCGGCGGCTGCGCGCGGCGTCGATGTGAGGCTGATTCTTCCCTCGCATTCGGACGCATCCCCTGCCTTCCATGCCGGCCGCTCGCACTACGCCGGGCTGCTCGCCGCCGGGGTGAAGATCCATGAGCGCCGCGGCGCGCTCCTGCACGTCAAGACCGCCGTGATCGACAGCGTCTGGTCTTGCGTCGGGTCGAGCAACCTGGATTGGCGCAGCGCGCTCGACAACGACGAGGTCAATGCGGTGATCCTCGGGCGCGCTTTCGCCGCACGCATGCTGGCGGCTTTCAGCGTCGACATGGCCGCTTCGCAGGCGATCGACGCGGCCACCTGGGCACGGCGTCCGCTCATGACGCGTGTGAAGGAATGGCTGGCGCGGCTGGTGGAACGGGCGCTCTAGCAGTTGCGGGGGGCGGCAGGGCCGGCTACGGCGGCGCTTTCCAGCCGGCGGCGGCCTCGGCGCAAAATGCCGCGAGGCGCACGAGCACGTCGCGTACCGCCTGGTTGGCAGCGACCACGCCGGCGTAGGGAGCGTCGGCTGAGGCTGCGACTTCAGCTTCGAAGACCCGGGAGGCGATCACCGCGCGTCTTTCATCGGCCACCAGTTCGGCGCGCAGCGCGAAGCGCACCCGGCTTGGCTGGGTGAGGAATTCCTGCTGCAGCACCAGCACCTCGGTGTCGAGCCGCAGCGCGCCGTCGGCCGTGCTGGGCATGCGCGCGACCGCACGGAAGGCGCCGCTCTCGGCTACGGCCGCCACCAGCAGGGGCGCGAGCATGCGCGCCGGCGTGTCGACCCATTCGTTGTGCGCGAAGTATTCCAGCGTGTGGGCGCGCCGCGTGTAGATCATGCGCTGGCTGTCGAATCCGGCGCTGGAACGCGGATTGCCGACCAGCAGTGTGAGCGTCGGCGCGACTGTCGGTTTGTGCGGCGCGACCGGCGGCCACGCCGAGGCGTCGATCGAGTGGAAGCCGGTCGGTGACGGTGTGGCCGCCGGGCGCAGGGCCGAACAACCGCCGGCAAGGGCCAAAAATGCGAGTG